>JANMFT010000014.1:0-6601 GCA_031374255.1 Limoniibacter sp.
GTTTTAGGACCGGGAAGAAATGACGTTATTTTTGATCCTAGTTTCAAGATAAGGTCGCGCTTTGATTTAGGCATAGCCAGCATTTGGCCGTAGAAACGGTCAACTTGCTCGGTGAATGTCAACATCGCTTTCAGCCTTGTCCGCGCCGTTTTGGATACCGTGTTGTCTTTATCTGCGTCTGCCATACAGGCCCGCAGAGCTGCCAAAGCCGGATCAATTTCGCGGCTTTTGCGCCCGGCGGCAATACGTGCTGCCATTTCCCATAAATCTGCCTCTGCCTCATAATGATCGCGCCGGTCATTGCGCAACGGAACCCTGCGAATGAGTGCCCAGGATAAAAGTTCGCGTAAAGAATTGGAGACGTTTGACCGGGCAAGGCCGAGTTGATCTGCGATGTCTTCGGCTGTCATGGGTTTGTCTGACAGATAAAGCAGGGCCTGAATTTGGCTTACAGAGCGATTGACACCCCATTGGCCACCAAGATCACCCCATTGAAGGACAAACCGTTGAACGGCTTCGGGTAATTTTGTATTGTTAGAAATGTCTGTAATTTCTGTCATATCAGAAATATAAGAATAAAAATATCAGGTGTCAATACGTTAGATTTGCAAGGCTGATTTAATGTTAGCTTTTGCGCTTCGCTTCAAGCGCATCCAACTTTGTGTTGAACTCAGCGGCCGTTACGACTTTATTCAAACACTCCGCCATGAACGCAGCTTGGCTTTGCGGAGCAAGGCCACCGACGGGCTGGTCGCGGTCAAGGTTGGTCGGAAAGGCATACCCTTCGGCTGCGCAGGCGATAGCATTGTGGATTGCGCTGTTCGAAGCGCCGTTTTTCTTTGCAGTTTCAAGTGCGGGGTAAAGCGCTTTGGCCATAGCTATGCGATCAATTGTTTCCATGGCGCGGCCAAAGGCAGAGGAGACCTGAAGCAAATTTGCCATGCGGTAAATGTTTTTGGAACGGTTGGCACCGGCAGCATGCATTAATGCCGGATTGAAGAATACAGCGTCGCCTTTTGAAAGCGGCAATTGAACGTGGTGTTCTTTAAAGTGCTGCTGATATTCCGGTTTGCCAAACGCCAAATAGCCATCGGGCACATTTTGCGTGTGCGGCAAAAACAATGTCGGGCCGCTCTCCAGCGGCATATCGCAATGGGCAATTGCGCCCTGCAAAGTCATAAAAGGTGATAGTCGGTGCACATGAGCGGGAAACTCCGCCGCGCGCTCTGCGGTCATAAAACCAAGGTGATAATCACGGTGAGCTGATTGTGCAGAACCGCCCGGGTTCACGCGATTGAGCTGCGCTGCCATCTGCCAATCCGGCCCGAGCCATGCTTCAGACGCCATGCCAATAGCGTCGGATGCAAAATAGGTGGCAAAATTTGCGGGGTCGGCAAGGCAATGCTTTTGCAATGAATTCCAGATACGGTCGTTTGCGCCGGGTTTGGCAAAATGGTCGCCGCCGCCGGTGCCGGACTTATGCTGATCGTCGATAATGGTTTCAAAGACCTCAGTTGCGCGGTCGATGGCGGCATAATTTTCAACCGCATTTTTGATCACAATCACCCCCGGGCCGGACAGCAAAGCATCGGCCCATTCGGCCATAAGAGTTTTGCGGGGTATTGGATTTCTGGCTGCTTTGCGTGCCGCTTCGCCATCATAAATCAAAATGTTTTTCTCAACACCGAGAGCCAAAGGCCAATCAGCGGCGCGTGTTTTTTTGGCGGCGGCTTTTTTGAAGGCAGTAAAATCCGTAATGTCTGTTTTTAACCATGTGTCATGCAAACGGCGATCAGCAAATGAGGGGGCATCCATTGGTCAAACTCCGGAAGGTAAATTTGTTCAAATCACAATAATAACGGAACATTCGTTCTAAATTGCAATAAGATCAAGACCGTCCAAGAAGTATGCCATTTTTATTTATGCTGCAAATTCGACGCCAACTTCAAATCCATGACGCCACGCAACATGGGCCTTGTAATACAAATTGTTGCTGCCGACCTTGATTTCAAACTCAGGCGGCAGTTCAATCACATCGCCAAAGCGGAGCCGCGCTCCTGTTGCCGAAATATTGCGCACTAAAGCTTCGTAACTGCTGCTGCCACGGTTGAAATGAATATGTGCGGCGGTGAATGCTTTTTGGCGGGTTGCACCACGTTTTTCATCAAAAGCTGCCAGTGCTGCGGGGTAAAAATGTTCCATAGTACTCTCCTGCGCTCTCACAGGCGTTGCAAAGGCTGTGCCAAACCAAAATCGCAAGATGTGTTTTGAAATGGCACAAGCGCCATGTTCACCACGCCTTAAGTGCAACTGTGGCATGGCTGAGCGCCCAAAATGGAGCATTACCAATGTTGCCGAAACTGCACCCGGCGCCACGCTTTGATTTGCGCCTTCTTGATGAGGAATGGCCGTTTGCTGTCGCCAACCGAGCCGGTATCGACAAACACTGGCAGGCCGAACTCGCCAAAGTGCCAGCCATGTTTAACGGCAAAGTGCTGATTGCTGTGCGCTCCGGCTTCAGGCCGGACGGCACGTTTTTTGGCGACCATATCAGCGTTGATTTTGATGCGTTTCTGACATGGCGCGACTGGGGATTTGATGCCGGCCATGGCCGCAATATTTTTGGTGCGGCTCTGCTTCGGCCGACAGATGGCGGCCTTATTATGGGCAAAATGGCGGCCAGCACCGCCAATGCCGGTAAAATTTATCCCGCATCGGGAACGCTGGATTTGGGCGATGTGGCGGCTGATGGCACCATTGATATTGAAGCCAGTCTGCGGCGTGAACTCAAAGAAGAAATGGGGTTAGAAGCAGTCAGCCTTCAGATGGGCGAGGCCTATATTATCATTGAAGATATCGCCCGGGTGTGCGTTGGGCGCATTTATGAAACCGGCAAAACAAGTGCTGAAACAATTGCCGAAGTCCGCTCATATTTAGAGCGCGATCCTGAACCGGAACTTGAAGATGTAGTCCACGTCCGGAAGGGGATAAATCTTCCGGACGCGGTCTTTTTGCCTTACGTCAAAACGCTGATTACAGAACTTGCGTAATGCTCAATAAGAGTAAGGCGAAACACAATAAGCGCGCTGGCCGTGACGGATCACGAAAGAATTGCTGCGGTGATCATATGTCCGGTACCGGTCATAGCACCAGTTGACGTGGGCTTGCGTCAAGTGAACTACCGGGCGCGGACGATGAATAATGCGCGGACGGTGCGGCTCAATAAAGATACCTGAATTGCCAAATTGGTAGCTGAAGGTAAAGCCGTTGTGATGGCGCAAATGGCGACGCAAATGACGCGGGCGATAATCATCATAATAGCTATCATTCACCTGCTCAAAGCCGGGCTCTTCAATATAGCGATTATCTTGTGCTTGAGCTGCAGGAGCGGCAACAAAACCTGAGGTTGTGGCGAAAGCAGCGATTGCCAAGGTTTTAAGTGTCGTTTTCATAATCATTGATCCTCGATCATAGTTTCTCGTGGCTCGCATCAGACTTGCGGACGCCGTTTGCGATTGGGAAAATATTAACCAAACCAAAATGAACGTAGCATGACTGGAAAAGTGACCGAGGTGTCAGATTAAAATCTGGCGTTTAGCTTCACCAGCAATTATTCCTACCGATACAGCCAGATTGAGCGAGCGTGCGCCGGGCTGCATTGGAATGATGATGGCTGCCGCCGCAAGACTATGAATGTGGCCGGGCAGACCGGCGCTTTCACGGCCGAAGAGCAAGGTGTCGGTGCCCGCGAATTTAAAGTCAGTGTAGTTCTGCGCAGCCTTGGTAGACGCAATGACGAGGCGGCGGTTGAACTGCGTAGCTATAAACGCTTCCCAATCCGTATGGCGGGTGAGGGTTGCCATTTCGAGATAATCCATTCCGGCGCGTTTTAGATTACGGTCAGACATATCAAACCCCGCCGGTTCAATGATATCGACATCAAAACCAAGACACGCCGCAGTGCGCAAAATGGTTCCGGTATTGCCTGCAATATCTGGCTGATAAAGCGCAATACGCGGCAACGGGTTGATATTCGTCATTTCTAAAGTTGACCGGCTTCCAAAAATCGAAATTCAGCCTTATATTGTCGCTAGCAGCACCACAATCACACGACTCGCAAATGAGTTAAAACGATATCAGCCGGACGCTTTGATCCGGCGATTTTTATTGGACGCTTCGATGTTTGGCTTTTTTGAAAAACTGATTGATCCGTTTCCGGCCGCTGAGCCGGAACAGCCACCCTCAACTTTGGCGGCGTTTTGCTGGCATTACACCAAAGGCATTTGGCCGTTCATTGCGATGACCACAGTACTGATCGCGCTCATTTCCGGCATTCAAGTGCTGGTGTTTTCTTATATGGGAGATGTGGTGGACTGGCTGGCAACGGCTAACCGCGAGACGTTTTGGGCCAATGAAGGCAATAAAGTCCTGTTCATGGCATTTGTGATTGTGGTCGCGCAGCCGTTGTTGACCGTATTCCATACATTGCTGATGCATCAGACATTGTTTGGCAATTACCCGATGCTGATCCGCTGGAAAGCCCACCGTTATATGTTGGGGCAGAGCTATTCATTCTTTCAGGATGAGTTTGCGGGCCGCGTTTCCACCAAGGTGATGCAAACAGCGCTCGGCGTGCGCGAAACGGTAATGAAGCTCGTTGACGTGATGGTATATGTGCTGGTTTATTTCTTCGGCGCGCTATTTTTGGTGTTCACGCTTAACCCGTGGCTGGCGACGGCCTTCATCGCTTGGATGGTTTATTACGGCATTCTGATGCGTATTGTGCTGCCGCGCATGAGCGCAATTTCACAAAAACAATCAGATGCACGATCATTGATGACGGGGCGGATTGTCGACAGCTACACCAATGTTTTGACTGTTAAACTTTTTGCCCATGCCAAGCGCGAAGAGGGGTATGCCAAAGAGGCAATGCAGGAATTCATGGACACTGTGCATCCGCAAATGCGCTATGGCTCCCACCTCAATATCTGGCTGGAAATTGGCAATGCACTTCTTCTAGCCGGGGTTGCCGCCATCGGCATTTCTCAATGGATTGGCGGCGCGCTGACGCCGGGCGGTGTGGCGGTGGCGATCGGCTTGGTGCTGCGTCTAGAAGGCATGAGCCATTGGATCATGTGGGAAATGGCAGGTTTGTTTGAGAATATCGGGCAAGCTCATGATGGCATGAACACGCTGTCGAAAGAACGCACGGTGCTCGATAAGCCAAATGCACCTGCGATGTCCGTGACTAAAGGCAATATTCAGTTTGACGCTGTCGATTTTCATTACGGGCGCGACAAAGGCGTGATTGAGAACCTCAATCTAACCATTAAATCAGGTGAGAAAATAGGCATTGTCGGGCGTTCCGGTGCTGGTAAATCAACGCTGATTAATGTGTTGCTTCGGCTCTATGACTTGGAAAAAGGCACCATCCGCATTGACGGGCAGGATATCGCCTCGGTCAGCCAGGAAACCCTTCGAGCGCATATTGGCGTGGTGACGCAGGATACCTCGCTGCTGCATCGCTCCGTGCGTGATAATATTGCCTATGGCAAACCTGATGCGAGTGATGATGAAATTATTGCTGCTGCCACAAAAGCCAATGCGTGGGAGTTTGTTCAGAACCTTGAGGACTTGAAAGGCCGAACAGGCCTTGACGCACATGTCGGGGAGCGCGGCGTGAAACTTTCTGGTGGCCAGCGCCAGCGAATAGCCATTGCGCGGGTCATGTTGAAAGACGCGCCGATACTGGTGCTCGATGAAGCAACGTCTGCGCTGGATTCAGAGGTTGAGCAGGCCATTCAGGATAATCTGTTCACGTTGATGGAGGGCAAAACTGTGCTTGTGATTGCGCACCGGCTTTCGACCATTGCGGCGCTCGACCGGCTGGTGGTGCTGGACAAGGGCGCAGTTGTTGAAACCGGCAGCCATGAGGAATTGGTTGCCAAAGGAGGGCTTTATGCCGATCTCTGGTCGCGCCAATCCGGCGGGTTTTTGGCGATGGATGATGACGCGGCTGAATTGGCGAAAGAGGCAGAAAAACGCGCGCGGTTGGAAGCGGCTGAGTGAGGACGCATCTCCCCCCTCACCCGGAGCTTTGCGCCACCCTCTCGCTAAATAGGCCTATTGCGTAATTGGCGAGAGAGTGGCGAGCGAGGCGGGTGAGAGATGTGCACGGATTGGTATCCAAGGCTAGGCAGTCAAATTCAAACGGACATTTTTGCCGCCCAAGAACTCGCTTAAGTTTGTCATACTTTCAATATTGTCGGCGGTAACTTTTAATATCACCAGAAAGGGCACTGCTATCAACGCGCCAGCTATGCCCCAAAGCCAACCCCATAAAACAACAGTCAAAAATACTGCCACGACATTGAGCGATAAACGGCGGCCAAGAACCATTGGCGTTACAATATTGGACTCAACAAAGTGGAAGGCCAAATAAATCGCGGGCGGAATTAAGCCTGTCGCCAGCGCTGGAGCTGTCGCCAGCGATATCAGTGCCAAGCCGCCTACGGCTATCAACGGACCCATTATGGGCAGATAATTCATCACGGCTGCAATAGCGCCCCAAACAAACGCATTCTCAAACCCGTAGGCCCAA
>JANMFT010000049.1:0-14210 GCA_031374255.1 Limoniibacter sp.
CGCCGCGTTGGCAGACAGATAAGAGTGCCCCCAATCGATGTCAACGCCGCCACAATGAACTGAATGCGCATCGCGCAAATGTGAAAACCACACCTTTAACCTCCGGAACCAGTCATAATGCTCATCGCCTCACGCTTATTAGCCCAATTTATCCCTGCATCATTTGCTGCTTTTATGTTGTTAGCGCCCGCATTTGCCGCTGATGATACGGTTTTGGCTAATATTGACGGCCAGCCCATTACTGAAGCCGACGTTGCAATGACAATGCGGGATTTAGGCCAACAATTTGAGAAAATACCTGCTGAAAAGCAAAAAGCCGCTGCGCTTCAGGCTTTGATTGAAATTCGTTTGATGGCCGCCAAGGGCCGCGCCGATGGTGTTGACCAAACCGAGGATTTTAAGCGCCAGCAACAATTTCTGGCCGATCGCGTGCTTCATCAAGCTACGATCGACAGCGCGGTGGCCGGTAAAATTACCGATGAGGATATTAAAGCGCGATACGACAAAGAAGTGTCAGGTCGCCCTCCAGAAGAAGAAGTGAAGGCCCGCCATATTTTGGTGAAAACTGAAGATGAAGCCAAAAAGCTGATCATTGAACTCGATGGCGGAGCAAAGTTTGAAGATTTGGCCGGTAAACACACAACCGATCCAAGCGGTAAGGATTCAGGTGGTGATCTGGGTTATTTTGGCGCGGGTATGATGGTGCCGGAGTTTGAAAAAGCTGCAATGGAAACTGCCGTTGGCAGCTATACCAAAATTCCAGTGCAGACCCAGTTTGGTTTCCATATTATCAAAGTCGAAGACAAACGTGCCAAAGCCGCCCCGCCGCTGGAACAGGTAAAAGATCAGGTCAAATCCATTTTGTTGCGTGAACGTTACACCGCTTTCCTAGAAACACTGCGTAATGCCGCCAAAGTGGAAATCCTTGATCCGGCTTTGAAAGCCGAACTTGAGCCGAAGAAGTAATTTGGGTTCGGGGATAGTTTGATGAGCACAAAAATATCTCCTTTTGCCCCGAAAACATACGCGAAGCTGCCGCCTATTGCCGGTTGCCGCCTCGCCACCGGTATGGCCGGGGTCAAATATCAAGGCCGCACTGATGTGATGGTGATGGTATTTGATGACGCTGTAACTGTGGCAGGCGCGCTGACAACCTCCAAGTGCCCGTCAGCGGCGGTTGATTTATGCCGCGCCAATCTCGTTGGCGGCAAAGCGCGGGCACTGGTCGTCAATTCGGGCAATGCCAATGCCTTTACCGGAGCAAAAGGTCGTGCGTCGGCTGAAAGCACTGCGGCCGCTCTTGCCAAGTTAATTGGCTGTGATGCTGGCCACGTGTTCGTATCGTCCACCGGCGTTATCGGTGAGCCTTTGGATGCCGCAAAGATCAACGCGGTTTTGCCGCTCATTGTAAAATCCGCCAGTGGTGACAATTGGCAGGACGCCGCCCGCGCCATTATGACGACAGACACATTTCCGAAAGTTTCTAGCATAAGCGTTGATATTGATGGCGCAAAAGTAACTTTTAATGGCTTTGCCAAGGGTGCAGGTATGATTGCGCCTGATATGGCGACCATGCTGGCTTATGTCGTGACCGACGCTCCGGTGGGGCGTGATGTTTTGCAGGCTGAAATCTCGCGCTTGGTCAAAAGCTCGTTTAACGCCATAACCGTTGATAGCGACACCTCGACATCCGACACACTTCTGGTGTTTGCCACCGGAAAAGCCGCGCTGAAAAATGGCGCGATTGTTGAGGCCGGTGACAGCCGTATTGCTGCAATCCGCAAAGCGCTGAAGGCCATCTTCGCCAATTTATCGTTGCAGATAATCAGCGACGGCGAAGGCATTACAAAGCTTATTGAAGTGCAGGTGACAGGTGCCAAATCCACAAAATCCGCCAAACGCATCGCGCTGTCCATCGCCAATTCACCTTTGGTAAAAACTGCAATTGGCGGCGGCGATGCCAATTGGGGCCGCATTGTAATGGCTGTCGGCAAAGCCGGTGAACCCGCTGATCGCGACAGTTTAGCGATTTGGTTCGGCCCGCATCAAGTGGCTTCAAACGGGCTTCGCCATGATGGTTATAGTGAAGCTGATGTCAGCACCTATATGCAAAAACGCAAAGTCATAGTGCGCGCTGATATCGGTATCGGCAAAGCTAAAGCCAAAGTCTGGACCTGCGACCTGACGCAGGACTATGTGATTATCAATGGCGATTACCGTAGTTAAGTGCTGGAGATGAGCGCACAAACACTCCCGTTTTCGCCGCGCATACGGCAATATGAAGCTGCCGGTTTCCGCGCTTGGCCCGCCGCGCAGGTCAGTTACGATGGCACTTGGATGGTTCGCCTTACCGCCAGCCATCCGGCCAAAAGATTAAATTCAATCAACTCGCTTGACCCCGCAGATGCCAAAAGCATTGAAACACGGCTGGCCCGCGCAGCACAGAAATTCCGCGCCTATGGCCGGCCGCTGACACTGCGCGTAACGCCGCTGACCCCACCGGAACTCATCTCCTATTGCGATAACCACGGTTGGAGCCGCATAGGCGCTTCTCTCATCATGGAAGCGCCTATCAGCCGCATGCCGCTTGGTGATGTCGTCAATCAATTGCCGCTGCGTGATATTGGCCGCTTTGTGGATGCTGCAATTGCAACGGGTTCGGTGTTGGCTGCCAACCGCGCCGGTCTATCTGAAATTATCGGCGCAGTTGAGCCCGCGAAAGGTCTGTTCCTTAGAGAGAATGCCGGTTCGCCGCAGGCCACTTTAGTTTGCGTACAGGACGGCCAATTGGCAGGCTTGTTTGAAGTTGCCACGGCTCAAGATTTCCGGCGAAAGGGCCATGCGCGGGCGTTGCTGCTAGCTGCGCTAAAATGGGCTGCTGCAAAAGGCGCACAAAAAGCGTGGTTGCAAGTTGAAGAGGCCAATGATGCGGCCTTGCAACTTTACAGCCAACTCGGGTTCACGCCGTTTTACCGCTACCATTATCGTGTTGCACCGGATGGCGCATTGTTGTGAACCGGGGCGCTCCTTCCAAAAAACTGGTATTGGTTGTCGCTTGCGCTGTGATTGACGCTGATGGGCGTGTGCTTTTGGCGCAGCGCCCCGAGGGCAAATCCATGGCTGGCCTGTGGGAATTTCCGGGTGGCAAGGTTGAAGCCGGTGAAACACCTGAGGTAAGTTTAATCCGCGAACTCGAGGAAGAACTTGGCATTGTCACCAAAGCCGCGTGTCTTGCGCCATTATCATTTGCCAGCCACGCTTACGAAAATTTTCATTTGCTGATGCCACTTTACATTTGCCGCCGGTTTGAGGGCACGCCAATCGCACGCGAAGGCCAGCAATTGAAATGGGTGCGCGCCCAAGATTTGCGCAAATTTGCTATGCCACCTGCTGATGAGCCTTTGATTGCGGCATTGCTCGATATTTTGATCTAGAAACAAAATTTAACCTTGATCATTAACGCCATGTTTAGCGGATATGTTGCATTTTAAGGTTCTCGTTCGTTTTGCGTTCAGAGTTTAGGGGCATTAAATGGCAATACCTGTTGATGACGATAACCGCAGTTCTTGGATGAATACGTTTGGCGCTGCGGGTTCAGGCGTGTTGCGAATGGCACTTCTGTTTGGTTCTGCTGCAATTGCCCTCACAATTATTTTGACCCCTATGGCCGAAAAGCAGATTGCCCGATCAAACGATACGGCGATGAACAATGGGATCGATAAAATTGCGACCGGCTCAACGCAAAGCGCCACGAAGGCATTGCCTGTTACGCATAGCTACGTCATCCGTCGCAGTGTTTTGCAAAATGATAAAGACGATATTTGCGTTATCGGTTCAGACGGCGTGCGCACTGGCA
This sequence comes from Limoniibacter sp., assembly GCA_031374255.1. Classification (GTDB taxonomy): domain Bacteria; phylum Pseudomonadota; class Alphaproteobacteria; order Rhizobiales; family Rhizobiaceae; genus JALOTE01. Next base: position 3,857 of record JANMFT010000049.1, read on the forward strand.
CCTGCTAAGCGCCCAATACGTCCTTAAGTGAGATTGTAGCACTACCGGGTTTCAGCGCCTTGGGTTGGCTTGGCGCAGGCGCCCAGCCCGACAGCCAGATGATTGAAAACGTCGCGCGGATACGCCCGTCGGCATCTGCAAACTTCGACTTATAAATATCGGCGGCTTTGGCCCAGAATGCTCTCGTCAGCGGTTTGCGCGACCGGGCATTGAGCGTGTTTGCAAGTCCCATCGCGCGCAAATCGTTGATCAGCATGAAAATATTGTCGTAGCGCACGATGAGCGTTTCGCTGTCGGCCACCGGTAAGGCAAAACCGGCACGCTGCAAAAGCCCGCCCATATCGCGAACATCAGCAAATGGCGCAACGCGGGGAGAAGCGCCGCCATAAATTTCGATTTCGGCCTCCAAAAGCACTTGGCGCAATTCCTGCAATGTGCCTGCTCCAAACTGGCAGCCAAGAAACAAACCGTCAGGCTTAAGGCAAAGCCGTGATTGAATGAGGAAGCCGGTCAAATCATTGACGGCGTGAGCGGTGAGCAGGGAAACCGCCAAATCATACTGTGCTGGAGCGAGGCCAAAATGTGCGGGCGTACCCATGAGGCCATTGGATTTCAGAAGAGTCTGATTGGTTTCAAGCTGTGTTATGTGGGACACCGGATAGAGATTTTGCAGCGCTTCGGCTGTGCTCGCCGCGCCGCAAAATAAAGTTATCGGCGAAACAAATCCGCGCGACACAGTCAATAGTCTGTCAGCCATATCTTCGATTGCGTGTGTAAGTAAAAAGTGTGCAGACGCATCTTTTTGAAACGCGCGTTTGCGCCGTTCAGCAACCAGATTTTCATCAAACGGAGTGTTTTCTTGGTTGCTCATATTGGCCGATTTAGCGGGTCACTTCATAAAAGCAATGTGCTAGAAAAACGCATGAAAGAATTACCGGAAACACACAGTTTGATAGCCCGCTTATTTGCCAACGCCAATTTGGCGGGCAGACAAATGTTTCGTGCAGCAATTGACGGCATTTATCCGCCATCATGCACCGGTTGCGGGCGGCAAACTGCAGAACCCGGCGCGCTCTGCGGTGCTTGCTGGAACAGCATCAAATTTATCTCCAAACCCTATTGCGAGATTTACGGAACCCCGTTCTCAACCGAACTTGGTGACGGAATGATCTCGGCGCGTGCCATAGCCGACCCGCCGCCTTATAAGCGTTCCAGAGCTGCGGCTGCGTATCAAGGTCTAGCCTTACGCTTCGTGCATGGCCTGAAGTTTCAAGACCGGCAGGACAATGCGGCTTGGATGGCAGGCTGGATGGCCCGCGCCGCACCGGAATTATTGGCTGAGGCCGATGTGATTGTGCCGGTGCCATTGCATTGGCAGCGCATGGTTTCGCGCCGCTTCAACCAATCCGCACTGCTCGCGCAAAAGTTGGCAATTGGCGCAGATAAGCCGTTTGCACCGCTGGCTTTGAAACGCATCAAGCCCACCATCACGCAGCGTGGCCTCACTGCCAAAGAACGCGACGCCAATGTAAAACGCGCCTTTATTGTGCCGGAAAATCAAGCCATTGCGGTGCAAGGCCGCCGCGTTTTGCTGATTGACGATGTGATCACCACCGGTTCGACCGTGGCTGAGGCAACCAAAGCGCTGCTGAAGGCTGGTGCATCACATGTGGATGTTTTGGCTTTTGCGATGGTCTTGAAACACGAAAGCTAGACATTCAATTATCAACGGATATGACGGGCACATGAACAGGGGTTTGGCTATGGCCGAAGTGACTATTTATACGCGGCAAATGTGCAGCTACTGCTCGGCAGCAAAGGCTTTGCTCACTCAAAAAGGCATGGCCTTTACTGAACATGACGCGTCCTATGATCAGGCTTTGCGCGCTGAAATGATGCAGAAGTCTGGCCGTTCAACGTTCCCGCAAATCTTTATCGGCGGCAAGCATATTGGCGGATTTGATGATATGAACGCGCTAAACCGCGCCGGTTCACTTGACGTGATGTTGGCGTCATAATGCGCGTTGCTGCTATCCAAATGCGATCTGGTTTAACGCCGGAAGATAATATTCCGGTATTGGAAGCGTTGGTTCGTGACGCGGCTGGCCAAGGCGCGACCTATATTCAAACACCTGAAATGACCGGCGCGATGAGCCGAGACAAACTGATTTTTGCAAAAGATCTGCGCCATCAAAAAGATGATTTGATTGTTGCTGCTGCCGCCAATTTGGCCCGTGAATTGCGCGTGAGTTTGCATATTGGCTCAACGGCAATTTTGCGCGAAGACGGCAAAATAGCCAACCGTGCCTTTGTATTCGGGCCTGATGGCGATTTGCGCGCAACTTACGACAAGATCCATATGTTCGATGTCGACTTGCCCAATGGTGAAAGCTGGCGTGAATCTGCCACCTATACCTCTGGCAACGAAGCTGTGACTGCGAATGTTGGCGGCGCCAAATTCGGTCTGGCGATATGTTATGATTTGCGTTTTGCCGAATTGTTCCGCACTTATGCTGAGGCTGGCGCGCATATTCTTACGGTTCCTGCCGCTTTTACGCAGCAAACTGGTGAAGCGCATTGGCATGTTCTGCTGCGCGCCCGCGCCATCGAAACCGGTTCATTTGTGGTTGCGGCAGCGCAAGGCGGCACCCACGCTGACGGACGGCAGACTTATGGGCATTCATTGATCATTGACCCGTGGGGCAAAATTCTTGCCGAAAAGGCGGACGATGAACCGGGTGTGATTGTGGCCGATTTGGATTTGGAAATGGTCGCGGCAACACGCGCGCGCATCCCGAATTTGAAAAACCGCCGTGCTATAAACTTGCGTGCTTCAACACTACTGGCTGCTGAATGATCCGCTTTTCGCTGCAATGCGACAAAGATCACGCGTTTGAGGGCTGGTTTGCCTCCAATGATGCGTTTGATACCCAAGTTAAACACGGGCTTGTCGATTGCCCGGTTTGCGGCAGTAAAAAGGTCAAAAAAGCGCTGATGGCACCAAACGTGCGCACCAGCAAACGCGCGGCGATGGTGATTGAAAGCACAGTAGAAGTCAGCGGTGCGCCGTCCACTGAAATCGCGCTACCCGCTTCGGCACCAGTTGTGCTTGCGCCTGAACAAACCGAAATCCTTATAAAATTGCAGGAATTATCGCGGCAAGTTCGCGCCAATACTGAAAATGTTGGCAAAGAATTTGCCGAAGAAGCCCGCAAAATCCATTTTGGCGAGGTCAAACCCCGCGCCATTTATGGTGAAGCCACAGCCGATGATGTTGAATCGCTGATCGAGGATGGGGTGGCGATTGCCCCGCTTGCGCCGTTGCCTGAGGATCGGAATTAAAAAACAAGTTCGTTTCTTTCTTTCCTCTCCCACATGAAGGCAGAGGAAGAGGGAATGCCAAGTTCTGAAAGATACTAACTACATTAAATACGTAACAGTTAGGGTCGCCCTTCCCATCCCGCCCCAATTCCCCTAAAGCCACACCGTGTCAGTCGGTCGGGCGGCCGCGGGGGTGAAAACTCTCGAGGAAAGTCCGGGCTCCACGGAAAAACGGTGCCGGTTAATTGCCGGCGGGGGCGACCCCAGGGACAGTGCCACAGAAAATAAACCGCTTGACGCTCAAGGCTTCGGCCAAGTGTTGCCAAGTAAGGGTGAAACGGTGCGGTAAGAGCGCACCGCGCAACTGGCAACAGAAGCGGCAGGGCAAACCCCACCGGGAGCAAGACCAAATAGGGGCGGCGCGTGAGGGCAACCTTGCACGGCTTTTTCGGCCTGTCGTCCGGGTTGGTTGCTGGAGGCGTTTGGCAACAAGCGCCCAAGAGGAATGGTCGCCACGTTGGCGCTTCACAAAAGCGTTGGCCATACAGAACCTGGCTTACAGGCCGACTGACATTTTTCTAATTTGTAAGCCAATTCTAGTGTGCAGTATCGCCGCATGCCGACTATAACGCGTTGGCTGATACTGTTGAAGCGCTCTGATTTTTCGCAATTAAATCAAATGCTGTGGAAATTAACGCTGTTTTAGAATTCATTGTACGCTGCCGCACAAAAGCTAACCGTTCATTAACTCTAATTAGCGACATTCCGTTAATCGTTTGTCTGACTCGTCGGGCAGCGTTGCGGAGCCTTATGACATGTCATTTCCATGCCTTAGCCAGTGCCTTGAATATGCGCGGAGCAAAGCCGCATGAGCAATAATGCGCCGCATATTCCAGTGATGCTGGCTGAAGTTTTGGCGGCTTTACAGGCTGGCCAAGGTCAAACCATTATTGACGGAACGTTTGGTGCAGGCGGCTACAGCCGCGCGATTTTGGAAACCGGAGCAAATGTCATCGCACTTGACCGCGATCCGGGTGTTAAACCTAACGCAGACAAATTAGCGACGGAGTTTCCTGCACGGTTTGAACTCATTGAAACTCCTTTTTCGAGTTTGGCCGAAGTTGTGTCAGGCCAAGTTGATGGCATTGTTTTGGATATAGGCGTGTCGTCGATGCAACTTGACGTGGCAGACCGTGGCTTTTCATTCCGCTTTGACGGCCCGCTGGATATGCGGATGGCGGCCAAAGGCAAAACCGCAGCGGATATTGTGAACTCCGAGGGCCACGGCAAGCTTGCCTCTATTTTTGCGCGACTTGGCGAAGAAAAACATGCAGGCCGTATCGCCACTATGATTTTGCGCAAACGCGAAGTGCAGCATTTCAGCCGCACGTCTGAACTCGCCAATGCCATTGAAGCCTTGATCGGGCGCAAACCTGGCGACCGCATTCACCCGGCAACACGCGTATTTCAGGCGCTTCGGATCTATGTCAATGACGAGCTTGGTGAATTGGCGCTAGCCTTGGAAGCTGCTGAACGCGCGCTTAAACCCGGCGGGCGTTTGGTTGTAGTGACGTTCCATTCGCTGGAAGACCGGATCGTCAAACGCTTTTTTGCCGACCGCGGGACACAGGCCGCTGGTTCCCGCCATATGCCGCAAGCTGCTGTGAATGAGCCAACATTTCTGCCTATCGGCAAAGGGATTGTCCCGCCATCAGAAGCTGAGATCGCGATCAATCCGCGCTCGCGTTCAGCCAAACTGCGCGCTGCCATCCGCACGCATGCGCCGGTTCGCATCAATTCAAATTTTGATTTTGGTTTGGGGCCAAGAATGGAAAAATCCTTTCTGACCTCAGCCGGTTCTGCGTAAGGGGTGCAGCAGATGTTTCGCCGCACAGATATTGCCATGATCGCCGCGATGATTGCAGTGGTGACCTACACCTACTCAGTGAAAACAGGCACCAAGGAAGTTGCAGAGCAACTTGCTGCAATTCAGCGCGAAACTGAGTCTGAAATAAATGCGATCGATCTGCTCAACGCCGATTGGGAAGTGCTCACAGCTCCTAAACGCATTCAATCTTTGGTGGATGTGTATCAGGCCGATTTGAACTTGGTGCCAACCAATGCACACCGGATTATCGCGATTGCCGATATTCCAATGCGGCCTGTCGTGGCAGAACCTGAAACCAGTATTGACGATATTCTGGCGCAATATGGCGAGGCTGACGCTGGCCTGACAACAGGCAGCATCGGTGACACTATCAGAGAGGCTGCGCCCAAATCAGAACCAACAATTGATGATGTCATTGAAGAAGATGGCGCGACCCCCGCTATTGTTGAGGATCAATAGTCATGGCGATCCGCAATTTATTTTCGTTTTTGAACCTGACACAGCATACAGAAGGCAGTGATTGGCGCGGCCAAAACGGCAAAAGCGCTCGCCGCCGCATCGCGTTTGCAATGTTGGGCTTTACGGCGTGTTATGGCGCAATTGGCGGAAAACTCATTTATCTCGGGCTCACCGCCAAAGACCAAACCATTACCGCTTCTATCCAAGGCCTTAGCACCGCGCGGCCCGATATTGTGGATTCCACCGGCGAGGTGCTGGCAACCGACATTCGCATTTCGTCGTTGTTTGCCGAGCCCTTTCGCATTCCTGACCCTGAAGACGCGGTAAAGCGCATCTCTGCGGCGATGCCGGATTTGTCGCTTGAAGAAATCGAGCGCAAATTGCTGTCGCAATCGCGGTTTGTGTGGCTCAAACGCCAGATTACACCGAAGCAGGAAGGGGAAATCCGCGCGCTTGGCATTCCCGGTATCGGCTTTCGCAATGAGCACCGCCGGGTCTATCCAAAGGGAGATCTGGCCAGCCATGTTCACGGTATTGTTAATATCGACAATCAGGGCCTGACCGGTCTTGAGCGTTACATGGATACTGACGGCCTTGGCGCCTTACGCGAAATGGGCATGGCATCAGACGGCAAATTAGAAGCGGTCAAACTTTCGATCAATGCCAATGTACAAAATGTGCTGCTTGATGAATTACGCAAAGCCAAAGACTTGTACCGCGCCATTGCCGCAGCTGGTGTAATATTGAATGCCAAAACCGGCGAGGTGGTTGCACTGGTGTCACTTCCGGATTTTGACCCCAACCGGCCGGTGAACATTGGTGATAAAGACCGCCTTAACCGCGTATCGGCCGGCACCTATGAGATGGGTTCCACGTTCAAAGTGTTCACCACTGCAATGGGTTTGGACAGCGGAAAAGTATGGCTGGACTCCAAGTTTGATGCGCGCTCGCCAATCCGGATTGGCGGATTTACGATTGGCGATTTCCACGGCAAGCGCCGCGTCCTGACAACGGAAGAAGTGTTCATTTATTCATCCAATATTGGAACCGCAAAAATCGCCGATGCCGTCGGAACAGAAGGCCATAAGGCCTATCTCGAAAAGATGGGCCTGCTCACGAAAATCGAAACTGAACTGCCCGAAGTGGCTACGCCGACCAGCCCCAAGGAATGGAAAAAGATAAACTCTGTAACAATCTCTTTTGGCCACGGCGCTTCAACAACACCACTGCAAACGGCGGTTGCCGCAGCTGCAGTTTTGAATGGCGGCAAGCTGATCAGGCCAACGTTTTTCCCGCGCACAGAGGCTGAGGCTGACGCAATTGCGGTGCAGGTGATGCACCCTGAAACGTCTACGGCGATGCGTTATCTGTTCCGCTCCAACGTGCAAAACGGTTCTGGCAAACGCGCTGATGTGCCGGGTTATTTTGTTGGCGGCAAAACCGGCACGGCTGAAAAAGTGGTTCACGGGCGCTATTCCAGCGATAAGCGCTTCAATGCGTTTTTGTCTGGCTTCCCTATTAACGACCCCAAATATGTAGTGTTGACCATTCTGGATGAACCAAAACCGCTGCCGGGTCAGGCCGCTGCCACCTCCGGTTTGAACGCTGCACCAACTGCAGGCGCAGTTATTGCCAGAATTGCACCGCTATTGGGTATGCAGCCTGATTTTAGCCAAGATATTGAAGCCTTGAAGGCCAATATCAAGCGTCCGCCGCGCGGCTGAAAGAGGTTCACCAATGTTGCATTTTGCTGATCTTGCCGAAATTTTAGAACTGACACCTGAAAACGCTGCCGGATTGGGCGATGCTGCACTGGTTTCAGTGACGGCAGATTCGCGCAGTGTTGGCGAAGGAACTGTATTTGTAGCGCTCAAAGGCGTGAAGCTTGATGGCGCAAGCTATGTCAAAGTAGCCGCTGAAAAAGGAGCCGTGGCGATTGTCTGCGGCATTGACTCCATCTTTGAAGACGTCGAAATTCCTGTCTTACGCGTTGCCGATCCCCATCGCACTCTGGCTTTGATTGCTGCGCGTCTGGCAGCCAAACAACCCCGCACAATTGCAGCTGTAACCGGCACATCCGGCAAGACATCGGTTGCAGCATTCACCCGCCAAATCTGGGCTCATTGCGGCTATGCCGCTGCAAGTTTGGGCACGGTTGGTTTGGTTGCGCCCGATTTGATCCGCGAAGGCTCGCTCACGACGCCGGATCCGGTTGAACTTCACGCGACGCTCAAAGAACTCGCTGACCGGCACGTGACTTATGCAGCCATTGAAGCCTCATCGCACGGTATTGAGCAGCGCCGTCTGGATGGTGTTGAATTGGCAGTGGCTGGTTTCACCAATCTGGGCCGTGATCATCTCGACTACCACGCCAATATGGATGACTACTTCCAAGCCAAAATGCGGCTGTTCCATACGTTGCTAGGCGCAGGCAAACCGGCGGTGATTTTCGCCGATGATGAGTGGTCAAACCGCGCAATTGAAGTTGCGCAACAGGCCGGATGCATTGTGCATACGGTCGGGCGAAACGGTGAATATGTGCGGCTGCTCCGCGTGGAACATCACCGCCAGCACCAGCGTGCGGAACTTCAATATGCCGGTAAAATTTATGAAGTGAATTTGCCGCTCGCCGGTGATTTTCAACTTTGGAATGCGCTCGTGGCTGCTGGTATGGCGCTGGCAACCGGTGCGCCAGCCAATTTGGTTTTTGAAGCGCTTGAGACACTCGAGGGGGCACCCGGGCGCTTGGAGCTTGCCGGCACAACCGATTCCGGTGCGCCGGTTTATGTCGATTACGCCCATAAGCCGGAAGCGCTTGAAAATGTGCTGAAAGCGGTGCGCCCGTTCACATCCGGCAAAATTGTACTGGTGTTCGGCTGCGGCGGAGATCGCGATAAAGGCAAGCGCCCGATCATGGGGGCAATTGCCACCAAGCTCGCTGATATTGTGATTGTTACAGATGATAACCCTCGAACAGAAGTGCCGGAAACCATCCGCGCCGAGATTTTAGCCTCTGCGAAAAACGCCATTGAAATCGGTGACCGCGCCAGCGCGATTAAGCGCGGTGTGGAGCTGTTGTCTCAGGGGGACACACTGATTGTGGCGGGCAAGGGCCACGAGCCGGGCCAGAAAATCGGCGATGTCGTGCTGCCGTTTTCAGACCATGAGGAAGTGCAAAAGACGATTGCCGACGCTAAAGGCCGCCCGATGTTGTGGACTATCGGGGAAATGATCAGCGCCATGAATGCGCGGCCTTTGGGGCCTATGCCTGCGGGTGTGACAGGTGTTTCCATCGACTCGCGATCAGTTGAAGAGGGCGAAGCGTTCTTTGCAATCAAAGGCGATCAATTTGACGGGCATAGTTTTGTAACCGCCGCCATCAAATCCGGCGCAGCGGTTTTGATCGTGGCGGAGGCTAAACTTCCTGCGTTGGGCCGCGTTTCCGCGCCATTATTAGTGGTTGATGATCCGCTTAAAGCGCTCAACAAATTGGCAGTCGCCGCACGCCAACGCACGTCTGCGCAAGTGATAGCAGTGACTGGTTCCGTTGGCAAAACCACCACCAAAGAGGCGATGCGTGTTGTGCTCGGAGCTGATGGTTCGGTGCATGCTTCGGTTAAATCATTCAACAATCATTGGGGTGTGCCGCTATCATTGTCGCGATTGCCGCAAGACGTGCGCTATGCGGTTTTTGAAATCGGCATGAGTGATTTTAATGAAATCCGCCCTTTGGTAAAACTGGTTGAGCCGCATGTTGCAATCATTACGCGTATTGCGCCAGCACATTTGGGTTCATTTGATAGCGTGAGTGAGATTGCCCGTGCAAAGGCTGAAATCTTCGAAGGTGTGGTGCCGGGCGGCTACGCACTGATCAACCGCGACGATGAGTTTTACGCCTATCTTTTGAAAACCGCCAAGGAATGCGGTATCGACCACGTGAAGAGTTTTGGCCAGCACAAGGATGCTGATTACCAGATGAGTGATCTGGTTTTGGGACCTGATGACTCGACGGGGATAATTACATTCAAAGGCCAAAGCCATTCCGTAAAAATCGGGGCGGCAGGCGCGCATATTGCGCAAAATATGCTGGCTGTCATCGGCGCTGCCAATCTGGTTGGTGTTGATATGGCGAAGGCCTTGCCCGCTTTGGCCGATGTCCACGCGGCGCCGGGACGTGGTGCACGCGAGACGCTCACCACTGAAAAAGGCGAATTCTCGCTGATTGACGAAAGTTATAATGCCAATCCGGTTTCGATGGTGGCGGCGCTGGCGATTTTGGGGTCAGCCAAAACCGGACGCAATGGCCGCAAAATTGCTGTGCTTGGTGATATGCGCGAGCTTGGCCCGACGGCTGATCAATTGCATGCAGATATTGCCCCTGCGCTGGAGGCCAGTGGCGCGACGATTGCTTTGCTGATTGGCGATCATATGCGGGCGCTGAAAGCAGCACTGCCGGCTACAATTAAAACACAGCACTTTGCTGACATTGCTGCTTTGACGCAGGCGGTTCTTGGGCTTGTCCGGGTCGGCGATGTGGTGATGGTCAAATCATCAAACGGCACTGGCACGGCGAAAGTTGTGGCGGCGCTGAAAGATAAATATTCCGGCATCCGGATTTAAAATTGTGACGCTGCCAACATGCGGCGGGGGCCGCGAGGGGATTGAAATATGCTTACTCTTTTAAGC
>JANMFT010000090.1:0-7694 GCA_031374255.1 Limoniibacter sp.
GCCATTTGGCCCGGAGCCGTATTGGCCTTGGCTGGCATTTATTTGTTGACCGGAGCACATGCCACGGAGATTTTACCGGGTGATATCATGACAGTTTTTTGCGCTATGATGTGGGGGTTTCAAATTCTGCTATCAGGCCGCGCTATGGCTGTCTGCCCGCGCCCATATACACTTGCAGCAACGCAAACCGCCATCTGCTCACTTTTGGCTTTCATCGTTGCCATTCCTACTGAAAAGTTTGATGCGCTTGGAATAGCACTTGCTGCACCAGAGATTTTATACGCCGGTATCATATCGGGCGGTTTGGCGTTTACGCTGCAAATTTTAGGTCAACGCAATACAAGTCCGGCAGCAGCAGCTTTAATTCTCTCTACTGAAGCCCTGTTTGCTGCATTATTTGCAGCACTCCTGCTCGGAGAGCGGCTAGGACCGCTTTCATGGATTGGCGCACTTTTAATTTTGGCGGCAATTTTAGTGGTAGAACTCACACCGCTGATTTTGAGAAAACCAGCGGTGCAACTGGGCAGTTGAGTTTAGCTGGCAGCGCGTGCTGCCATGGTGGCTTTGCCCCACCAGACAATGTCATCAAATGTTGCTTTGGTTGAGGCCAATAGGCTGGCTTCAATAGCTTCAATGGGTTCGGCCTGAGGGTTGTATGGCCCGACGCGGTAGAAATCGCCGCCGCCAATATGCACTGCATTGCGGGTTGGCACCATTTGCAGTTCAACTGCGATATTGCGCAAATGCTCAATCGCACGCGCGGCACCGACGCCGCCATAACCAATCGCGCTCATTGGTTTATGCGCCCATTCAACATAGGCCTGATCAAGCGCGTTTTTCAGCGATCCGGTAATAGAGTGGTTATATTCGGCAACAACAAAAATATAGCCGTCAAACTCGGCCATTTTCTTTTGCCATTTTACAGCATTGGCGTCAGCAGACGGCATGTACATGTTTGACGCCATTTCGTTGAACAGCGGCAGATCAAAATCTCGCAAATCGACCAATTCCACGGTCATGTCATCACGGGCCTGCGCTTGTTTCAACATCCATTGTGCCGGTTTATCGGCAAAGCGGGTTTTGCGGGTTGAGCCAATAATGAGAGCGATTTTTGGTTTTGCAGTCATTTTTTCACCTGTGGTATCTATTTGTAAGTTAGTGTGAAATAGTGCAAAAAAACTCAACCGCAAGGAGGCACTTAAATGACATCAAGTATCTCAAAGGTAACCAAAATATGCGCCGCAATGGACGGTGAAGTCCGAAACCGCGAAGGCTGCGAGCGCATCAGCCAAATGCTGGCCCGGATTGGCGATAAATGGACAATTCTGATTGTGCGGCAATTGGGCGACAAGCCCAAGCGCTTCAACGCAATTCGCCGCGAGATTGGTGACATTAGCCAAAAAATGCTGGCGACGACTTTGCGCAATTTGGAACGTGACGGATTTGTTACGCGCCATGTTACCCCGGCCAGCCCGCCGCAAGTGGATTATACACTCACCAAACTCGGCCATGATTTACTTGTGCCGGTTCAAGCGCTGGCTATGTGGACATTCCAAAACATGGAACAAATAGAAGCCGCCAGAGCCGCTTACACCGCCCGCATGGAAGATGCAGCTTAAGCATTCATTAGGCATCCATTAAGCATCCTCGCAAAGGCGATTTTCACCATTTTCGGTGACAATCCCTTCATGCTGTTTTTTGCCCGCCATAAATCAACACTTTTCTTAGTCGCTGCAACGGCCTTACTTTCGGCCTGCACAATGGGCGATGTTATGCGGCCCGACGTCGATGTCGGCACGACTGAGGCTTTGCCGCCCCGAATGGTAATTCAGCCTGAATTGCTGGAACCGCAAGCCAGTGTCCAAGCGCCCCAAATTCAGCAAGGCAGCGTTCAATCCGGCCAATCCGGCGCGCCGGTTTTGCTTGTCACGCCAGATGGCAACGTGCCCGCCCCGCCAGAGCTTCAAGACCAATATTTGCAACAGGCGGCAATCCCGAATTTAAATCCGCCGATAGTCTCAGAAAACAGCGCAAATGATTTTGAACCGCAACAGGAAGAACCGGGTATGCTGGCGCAATTGGCCGCAATGCCAGGGCGTATGATGCCGGATTTTCTTAAACCCAATTCCAGTGACCCTGAAACCCAATGTCGGCGCGAATTAAAGCGCCTCGGCGTTACGTTTGAAGATGTCTCGCCCGTTGGCAATGGCGGCTCTTGCGGCATAGCCAACCCTGTCCGTATCAGCCAATTATCCGGCAATATTGCCGTTAAACCCGCTGCGGTTCTGAATTGCAAAATGGCTTTGGCTTTTGCTGAGTGGGTCAAAAAAGACGTCCAGCCCGCAGCGCGCACACGTTATTGGTCGGGCGTTGCTGAAATCAAAAATATGTCGAGTTATTCCTGCCGCACCATCGGCAACAAACGCGGCGGCAGATTGTCTGAGCATTCATTCGGCAATGCCATCGATATTGGCGGCGTCACACTCAACAATGGCAAAGTGCTCAAAGTGCATAAGCCCGGCTTTTTTGCTTTACGCGAATCCAGCCTCCTCAACAAAATACGCGCCGACGCCTGTGATCGCTTCACCACCGTTCTTGGCCCCGGCTACAACGCCGACCACGCCGACCATTTCCATTTGGATTTGATGAACCGCCGTGGACGCAGTTGCGAGTGAACGGCTGCGGGTAACCAAATAAGCCTTTCAAGCCCTTTCAAGCCAATCTTAACTGTGCTTTTCTTCCTTAAGGTTATCTTCAAGGAGAAACATCATGTGCAACGTATGTCTGATTGAAAACGTAAAAGCCGATATGCTTTCTCGGCGGTCATTGTTTAAAGGCGCTGCGGCAGCCACGGTGGCAGCCGTTGCAGCGGGTGTGACTTCTGCCAAGCCAGCCTTGGCGCAATCATCCGGCAAAGTCGTTGACCTCACCCATACTTATGATGGCACATTCCCCACTTTTGATGGCAAGCCCGGCATCATTTACGATGCTGCCGTGCCTTATACACCGGGCGGCTATCAGCTTTGGAAGCTGACGATTTTTGAACATACCGGAACGCATGTCGATACACCGCTCCACTTTACCGAGGCCGGCACTTCCGTGGATGCGCTACCGGTTGAAAGCCTGATGTGCCCGCTTTGTGTCATCGACATAAAGGCAAAAGCTGCTGGCGACGCCAATGCTATGGTCATGCCTGAAGATATCGAAGCTTGGGTATCAGCCAATGGCGAAATTCCGGCGGGCGCTTTGGTCGCCATGAATTCCGGCTGGTCGCCGAAAGTTGGCGAGGCTTCATTCCGCAACACACCGGATGGCAAACTGGCCTTCCCCGGCTTTTCCAAAGCCGCATGCGACGTGTTGGCAGAACGCAACGTTGCGGCGATTGGCGTTGACACTTTGTCACTTGATCCCGGAAATTCCGCCGATTTTGCCGTGCACTATTCGTGGTTGCCTGGCGGGCGTTACGGGATTGAAAACCTTGCCAATCTCGATGCGGTTCCCGCCAAAGGCGCAACCGTATTTGTTGGCGCACCCAAACACAAAGGCGGCACCGGCGGCCCTGCCCGCGTGATGGCAATTGTCTAATGGCAACTGTTGCGCTTTTAACTGATGAGGCGGCAGGGGCAGATGCCCTTGCTGTGTTCAACGATATCCGCACCAAACGCGGCACCGATTATGTCAATAATTTCTGGCGCGCGCTCGCAGCTGACCCAGCTTTATTGAAAGCCACGTGGGAGCGCTTGCAAGTCGTGATGGGCCCCGGCGCGCTCGACCCCTTGGTGAAGGAAATGATCTATGTGGCCGTTTCAGTGACGAATGGCTGCAGCTATTGCACCCATTCTCACACCGCTGCTGCCCGTGCCAAAGGCATGACGGACGCACAGCACGGTGAATTGATGGCCGTCATTGGTATGGCCAATCAAACCAATGCTCTGGCGGTTGCCACGCAAGTTGAAGTGGATGAAATGTTTAAGGGTTAAGGCGCAATCGGCGTCGGGTGGCCTTCGCTATCCAGCGCCACCATCACAAAATCTGCATGGGTTACGAGATCGCGGTTGCCTGCTTTCAAATAACGCTGTGCCCAAGCTTCAACGCGCAAAGTCATAGACGTGCGCCCGACACGGGTAACATTTGTATAGATGCACAGCGTGTCGCCAATTTTGACTGGCGCGATAAAACTCATTTCTTTGACTGCCGCCGTCACCACACGGCCATTGGCGCGTTCAGCCGCCCGGATGCCACAAGCTAAATCCATCTGAGCCATCACCCAGCCGCCAAAAATATCCCCCGCCGCGTTGGCGTCCGCAGGCATTGCCAAAGTGCGCAAGGTCAGTTCGCCGGTCGGATCAGTCTTGGTGTCTTCATCTGCCATTGCCGTTCTCCGTTGCCCTTGGCATAAAGCAGCAATGAAATGCGTCAATTCATTTTCAAACGTCGCATCCAGCACTTCACAAACCATTCACATCGGCAATCTCAGCTTCCATGAACACTTACGACTTCATTATAATTGGCGCAGGTTCGGCTGGCTGCGTTCTCGCAAACAAGCTTTCTGCCAGCGGCAAACACACAGTGCTGGTGCTGGAAGCCGGCGGTGATGACCGGCGCTTTTTCATCCAGATGCCGCTCGGCTATGGCAAAACCTTTTATAACCCCGCCGTCAATTGGATGTATGCCACAGAGCCTGACGCGGGCCTCAACAACCAACGCGATCACTGGCCGCGCGGCAAGGTTTTGGGCGGCTCATCCTCGATCAACGCCATGGTATGGATCCGCGGTCACCCTAGCGATTACGAAGCATGGAAAGCTGCCGGAAACCCCGGTTGGGGCTGGGATGATGTTCTGCCCGCTTTCAAGGCGATGGAAGATAATCAGGCTGGCGCGAATGAATTTCGCAGCACCGGCGGCCCGCTGCATATCAGCGAAACACGGGCGCAGGTTCACCCGCTGACCCACACCTATATCGCAGCCTGCAAGGCAACCGGCCTGACCTACAACCCCGACTTTAATGGCGAAACGCAGGAAGGCGCGGGCACTTACCAGCTGACCGCCAAAAACGGCCTCCGCATGAGTGCGGCCAAGGCTTTTCTGCGTCCTGCGATGAAGCGTAACAACGTGACTGTTTTGAAACGCGCGACCGCGACCAAAATTCTATTTTCAGGCAAACGCGCCATTGGCGTTGCGTTCAACCATAAGGGCAAACCCGTCGAAGCCCGTGCCACCTGCGAAGTCATCCTGTCAGGCGGGGCAATCAATTCGCCGCAACTTTTGCAGCTTTCGGGCATTGGCCCTGCCACGCTTCTGGCCAAACACAACATAAAACTCGTGCATGAAAACGCCAATGTTGGCCAGCATTTGCAAGATCATCTTGGCATTAATTACACGTGGCGCATGAAGGTGCCGACGCTGAACGACGAGCTTCGCCCATGGTGGGGTAAACTAAAGGTCGGCCTGCAATTTTTACTGTTTAGAAAAGGCCCGCTTAGCCTGTCGATCAACCATGGCGGCGGGTTTTTCAAAACTGATCCGTCGTACGCCGCGCCGAATATGCAGCTTTACATGCAGGCATTCTCAACGCTTTTGCCCAAAGCCGGTGAACGCCCTGTGCTCAACCCTGATCCTTTTTCCGGCCTGTCGATTGGCCTTTCAAACTGCCGCCCGACATCACGTGGCCACATCCAGATTAAATCCGCCAACCCGCACCAACACCCGGCGATTACACCCAATGCGTTTGGCACCGAGCATGATGTCTCTGAAATGCTGGCTGCCGTGAAATACCTTCGCACAATCGCAGCGCAGGAACCCATCGCATCGCTCATCGCAGAGGAACTGCGCCCCGGCCCGGCCGTGCAGTCTGACGCTGAACTGATCCATGATTTCAAACAACGCTCCGGTACCGTCTATCACCCGTCCTGCACCTGCCGCATGGGGCCGGATCCAGCGACGAGCGTTGTTGATCCGCGCCTCCGCGTCCACGGCATTCAAAACCTCCGCGTCATTGACGCCTCGGCATTTCCAAGCTTGATTGCCGGCAACACCAACGCGCCTGCTATATTGATGGGCTGGAAGGGCGCGGACATGATTTTGGAGGATCATGTGTGAAATTGGTGGGCTAAGTTTACCCCCACCCTCTATCCCTCCCCACAAGGGGGTGGGTGACTTCGACATTGTAACTTGTTCTGTGAGTTTAATATCAAGCACAGAATTCGAAAGAGAAAATGCGACGCATAAATCCCCCTCCCCCTTGTGGGGAGGGATAGAGGGTGGGGGTAAACCAAGCCCACTGAACAAGGTTTTTGGGGAAACAAAATGCACATAACCAACATTGAAACCTTCGTTGTCGGCAACCCGCCGCCGCATTATGGCGGGCGATATTTCCTTTTCGTCAAACTCACCACCAACGACAATATTGTTGGCTATGGCGAGTGCTATTCCGCAGCGTTCGACCCGCATTTGACCGCCAAACTGATCGAAGACCTCGGCGCGCGCTACCTCGTCGGCCGCGACCCGCATGACACCGAAACCTTCTTCCGCCTCTGCCACGGCTCCGGCTTTTCGCAGCGCCCTGACCCGACCGTGATGGGCTGTTTTTCGGCGCTGGAAATGGCGTGCTGGGACATTGTCGGCAAGGCGGCTGGCCAGCCGGTGCACAAGCTGATCGGCGGCAAAGTGCATGAGCGCCTCCGCGTTTACACCTATCTCTACCCGCACTTCGAAGATGAAAAAACCGCCAGCGTTTACCCGTCAGACTTGATCGGCAAAAACGTCTATAACGACCCCGACATGGCCGCCGAATGTGCGCTGCGCTGGGTGAACCAGGGCATGACCGGCCTCAAATTCGACCCCGCAGGGCCATACACCGCGTTTGACGGCCACCAGCCGCGCCTCATCGACATCGATCTTTCGGTGCGCATGGTCAAAGCCGTGCGCGAGGCGGTTGGCACACGCGCCGACATTTTGTTCGGCACCCACGGCCAATTCACAGCATCTGGCGCAGCCCGCATGGCCCGCGCGCTCGAACCCTACGATCCGCTCTGGTTTGAAGAACCCGTACCACCGGATTCACCCGAAGCGATGGCCAACATCGCCGCCAAAACCTCAATCCCGATTGCGGCGGGCGAACGCCTCACCACCATCTGGGAATTTGGCCGCCTTCTCGAAATGCGCGCCGCCTCGATTGTGCAGCCCAATTCCGGCCGCTCCGGCGGCATTTTACAAACCCGCAAAATTGCGGCGCTGGCCGAATATCACCACGCCAATGTCGCACCGCATTGCTATTGCGGCCCTATCGTCGCCGCCGCCAACGCCCAAGTCGCCGCCGCCTCGCCCAACTTTTTGATCCTCGAAGCCATCCGCCACTTCGACGGTTTCCATGCGGAGATTTTGGTGAAACCGCTGGTGGTGGAAGACGGGCATTTGCTGCTGCCCACTGAACCCGGATTGGGCGTGGAGCTGAACGAAGCCGTTGCCCGCGCGCATCCCTATGTTGGCAAAGCATTGCATTTGGAAATGACGAACGTGCCGTTGGGCGTTTGAGTTTTAAGAAAGACCCTCCCCAACCCCTCCCGCAAGGGGAGGGGCAAAGAGCGGCTACGACTGTCAAACCCGGTGAACTCGCAAAACAAACACCCAGCACTGAGCTGAGCCCCTCCCCTCGCGGGAGGGGTTGGGGAGGGTCTTGTTTGAATTTCTAAAAC
>JANMFT010000098.1:0-7778 GCA_031374255.1 Limoniibacter sp.
TTGAACCTGCAACCATATCGGTAACTACATCTGCCGCCGGACTAATATGAAGCCTAACTCTTCACATAAACCAGCTGCCGCACATCAATAAACTCTGATCTAAATCCCGCCTCGCAATAATACAGATAAAAATCCCACAAACGTTTAAAGCGCTCATCGAAGCCAAGCGGCTTGATGGTTGGCCAAGCGGCCCCAAATTTTTCGCGCCATTCAATCAACGTGCGGGCGTAATCCTGCCCGAAGATGCGCTCGCCGGTGAGCGACAAGCTGAAGTCTTTAGTGACTTTCGCCAGAGCGAGCGGGCTCGGCAGCATACCGCCCGGGAAAATATAGCGCTGAATAAAGTCGGGTTTTGAGCGGTAATAATCAAAATCAGTGTCGTTTATGGTGATGATTTGCAGGCCGGCTGAACCGCCCGGTTTCAAGCAATCGCGCACTTTACCAAAGAAAGTCGGCCAGTATTTTTCGCCAACCGCCTCAAACATTTCGATAGAGGCGATGCGGTCGTAGGTGCCTTGCTCGTCGCGGTAATCTTGGAACTTGATGGTAACTTTGTCAGAGAGGCCAAGCTTGGCCATGCGCTCGATGGCGTAGTCATGTTGTTCACGGCTGATGGTGAGGCAAGTGACGCGCGCACCGACTGTGCCCGCAGCATATTCAGCAAAGCCACCCCAGCCGCAGCCGATTTCCAAAACATGGTGATCTTTGGTGAGCGCGATGGAGTCTGCCAGCGCTTTGTACTTGGCTTTCTGCGCAGTTTCGAGATCATTGGCGCCTGTGCTGTAAAGCGCAGATGAATAGGTCATCGAGCGGTCAAGCCATTGTTCGTAGAACGCATTGCCGAGGTCATAGTGGGCCGAAATGTTGCGCTTGGAGCCGGATTTGGTGTTTGAATTGAGCAAATGCCGGATTTTTTGTACGAGTTTGGCAAAAACGCCTTGGCCACGTGTCATATCCACATTGGAGTCGGTTGAGTTTACGAGGAAAAATTCAAGGAAGCTCGCCACATCGCGGCTGTCCCAATCGCCATCGATGTAACTCTCTGCAGCGCCGACGGTGCCGTGGGCAAACCCGCGCGCGGGGAGTTTCCAATTATTGAGCGTAACGTCGGCGTGGGGGCCGATCTCTTTGCCCTGTACGCGCAATTTTTGGCCCTGCGGCAAAGTGATTTCGAGCGTGCCTTTAGAAATGCCGAGCACCATTCGCAGCACCGTGCGCGCGCGCCATGGCAGGCCCCGTGTGGCAATCGCGAAATTATCCACGGTTAAATTCGTATAGTCTGGTGATAACAAGGCGAGGCTCCCCAACTCAACTTTGCCCAATAAATACCGACGCTTAGCCTTGAGCAATCAAAGTTGTTTACGGTTTTGGTGCGGGTTTCAATGGCGTATCAGTATAACTCACCGCAATCGGGGCGGCAGGTATAGGATGATAACGTGCCCCCTTCAGCCAAAGTTTCAATGCCTCGTAGTGAATTCCAAGGACAACTTTTAGTGTCATGAGTGGTGCGCGGATGAATTCCGTAAGGACAGAGAGGGTGTTGAGCGGTTTTTGCGTGCCGATGATCGTGGCGGACAGCAGTGGCGCACCGCCTTCCGTTTCCAGTATGCGCACGCGAACTTTTTCTCCGGGTGGTAATACGCGGAACTCATAAACGGCATCCATGTCCACAAAAGGCGAAACGTGAAATAATTTGGTGCGGGTCTGGCGAAGGCCTGCATCGGTGAGTTCGCCGTCTTCAACTTTGGCCACATAAGTGTGGCGTTGGCCGAAGGTGTTGCGCACTTCGTAGATGCAGGCGATGAGTTTTTCGGTTTTATTATAGCAAAAATAGACCGAGATCGGGTTGAAGACAAAGCCCAAAAGGCGCGGGTAGCAGAGCAACAAAACGCGTGAAGCAGGTGCTGCCAAACCTGCTTTCGCCAATAAATTGTTGATATAGTCTTTGAGCGAGGTGCTGTCTTTTGCAGCATGATCAGCCTCGTGGAATGACAACAAATTAAAGCGGTTGATCGAAAACAATGCTGATTGTTTTGAAGCTGAAGCAAGATTAGCAATATCAATCAAGATATTGAAAACCTTATAATTAAAGCGGTGACCGAAAGGCTTCAATCGGGCGTGCATGACATCGGCGCGGTAAAGTGCGGCCGCGCATCTAGGCGCTGAGCCGTTGCCTGAAATACTGCCGGTGATTTTGCCCGCGTCCATAGCCAGACTATTGCGCGGCCAAACGCGCGGCTGCAAGAATATCGTCAAACGGGGCAGGGGAATTCAGCGCCCGCGCGACATCCAAACCGGAGCGGAGGCCATCTTCATGGAAGCCGTATTTTGTCCAGGCGCCAGCAAACCAAGTGCGTTTGACGCCTTGGATTTTTGAAAGGTTGTTTTGGGCATCAATTGCCCCCAGATCAAACAGCGGGTGCTCAAACGCCCATTCACCAAAAGTGAGTTCCGCTTTTGGTTCATGGATCGGGTTGAGGCTCACAAAAAGTGGCTTTGCGCGGTCGATGGATTGCAGCCGGTTCATCCAATAGGTTAGTGAAATGGTTTTCTCATCGCCGTCTTTAGACGAACGCAGCGCATTCCAAGATGTCCAGCATTTTTTGTTTTTAGGCATCAAAGTTTCGTCGCGGTGCAGCACTACGCGGTTGGAGCCATAGGCGACTGCTCCTAACATAGCGCGCTCGTTTGCATCGGCGTCGGCCAACATTTTGAGCGCTTGGTCGGAATGGGCGGCGATGACGACTTGGTCAAAGTGCTCGGGCGTGCGGCCTTCAACCGTGATTATGACGCCGGAATCACCGCGTTTAATGGCTTTCACCGGTGCATTGAGCAGCGCCTTGTCGCCCAGTTTGCCCAGCAATTTGGCCAAATAATTGCGCGATCCGCCTTCAACCGTGCGCCATTGCGGTCGGTCTTGGTTGATCAAGCGGTGGTTGGCAAAAAAATCGATGAAAGTGCGGGCCGGAAAATCCAGCATTTTAATGCGTGGTGTTGACCAGATCGCAGCCGACATTGGGATCAAATAATTATCACGGAACACATCGCTGTATTTGCGTTTGATCAAATATTCGCCAATCGTAATGGCGTCGCAATAGCCCGATGCGCGGTCCACAATGCAACCGGAATTAAAGCGCAGCACGTCTTTCAGCATCCACAGAAAGCTTGGTGAAACAAGGTTTTTGCGCTGCGCAAATACGGTTGAAAGTGAATCGCCACTCCACTCCAATTTGCCATCATCAAGTGAAAGCGAAAAACTCATATCAGAATCGAGCGTTTCGACGCCCAGTTCTGCAAACAATTTGGTGAGCAGCGGATAGTTCAGCGTGTTATAAACGATAAAGCCCGTATCAACCGAAATCGGCATGCCGTCATAATCAATGTCGACGGTGGCTGTGTGCCCGCCAAACCGTGCGTCGGCCTCAAACAGTGTAACATCATGGGCTTGCGACAGGGCCCAAGCAGCAGACGACCCTGAAATACCGGAGCCAATCACAGCAATTTTTTGTGGCTTGCCGCTGTCAATGGCAAAGGGGGTAAGCGCGTTCATGCGGATTCTTTCAACATTTTATAGGCGTCCAATGCGCGTTGCCGCCCCTTGGCGTGGTCGATGATCGGGGCAGGGTAGGTGGAACCTATACGAACGCCAGCGGAAATTAGTTCCATATCGGGCGCTTCCCAAGGCTTGTGAATAAATGGCGCGCGCATTTTGGCCAGTTCCGGCACATATTTGCGGACATAGTCGCCCTTGGGGTCAAACTTTTCAGCCTGCAGTATCGGGTTGAAAATACGGAAATAGGGCGACGCGTCAGCGCCTGAACCTGAAACCCATTGCCACCCGGATGCATTGCTGGCGGGGTCGGCATCAACCAGCGTATCCCAAAACCAGCGTTCGCCCGCCCGCCAATCCAAAAGCAAATGCTTGGTGAGAAACGAGGCCACAATCATGCGGACGCGGTTGTGCATCCAGCCGGTTTGATAGAGTTCGCGCATTCCGGCATCAACAATTGGGTAGCCCGTCATGCCCTTTTGCCAGGCATCAAGCGCTTTATCGTCGCTGGCCCATGGAAAGCGGTCAAACGAAATGTTGAAGTTTTCGGTTGCTAGGCCCGGCTTTTGATGGATCAAATGGTAGGAAAACTCACGCCACACAATTTCTTTGAGGAATGTTTCCAAATCGCCCGCCGGCACTTTGCCCCGGCGTTTGAGCGCGGCCTCTATCACTTGATATGGCGAGATTTCACCAAAGGCCAAATGCGGCGAAAGCCGCGATGTGCCTGCCATATCCGGCCTGTTGCGGTTTTCATCATAACCGGTGAGGCCGCCTTCCAAAAATGCCGCGAGATTATTGTGCGCGCCGGTTTCACCCGGCTGCCAAACGGCGGCAAGTGTGCCTGACCAATCCGGTTTTGTAGGCGACAAGCCCCAAGAGGATAGGTCTTCCGAGCCTGATGTTTGGGCAAATGTGATCTTCTCTGGCGCGGGTTCAGCTTTAAATTGCTCAAGCCGCTGTTCCATAACGCGCCAAAACGGCGTGTAAACCCGAAACGGTCCGCCGGAGCCTGTACGGATCGATGCCGGTTCATGCAGCAATTGGCCGTGGTGGATTGTGGCTTTGATATTGGCTTGCTCCAGCTTTGCAGTCAAAGCAGAATCAGTATTGCGCGGGCTGTTGGTCGCAAAAATATCGTTTCGTGCTGTCCAATCGACATTCGAAATACCGTTGGCTTTGCAAAAAGCAATCAAAGTCACAGCACGGTCGTTGCCGGAAAGCAGTGTAAGGCCGCCACCATATTCAGCCAGCGAGGCATCAAGACTGTTGAGCGATTGATGCAACCACCATTTTTGCGCGCCGCCGAGCGAGGCTTTGAGCGGCGCATCCATTATGTAGGCAGCAATAACCGGCCCGGCCTTTGCAGCCTCGCTTAGTGCCTTTTGATCGGCAACGCGCAAATCGCGTTCAAAAACCACCAGAGTTGTGTTGGAAGCAAAAGACATAAACACGGCCTAATTGATTTAACTGCTAAGGTTTTGGCAGCGCATTCACACAAAGTCACACTGAAATGTGGCGCACTGCATGATTTACCAAATGTTTATTGCCGCAGTGCCATTAGGGCTTGGCAAAACCCGTTTGCATTTGCTAATGCGCCAACACGTTGTTCCCTGGTAGCTCAGCGGTAGAGCAGTCGACTGTTAATCGACTGGTCGCAAGTTCGAATCTTGCCCAGGGAGCCAACTTTCAGCGGTTCTTTTTCCAGACATAGTGGCTATGTAAGTTGCAAACTCAGTTCGCATCGATAATTTCATGACAGAGCCTCAAAAACCCCGTGTAATTAAAATCCTTGGCCGGGAAATACCCATACCGGCATCGCGCATTGGGCGGATCGTTCTTGGCGTCTTATTTGTATTGTTTGGTCTGGTCGGCTTTTTGCCGGTTGTTGGCTTCTGGATGGTGCCGGTCGGTCTGCTTATCCTGTCGCAGGATTTAGCAATTGTCCGCCGCTGGCGCAGAAGGTTTGCGGTTTGGTGGGCCAAAAGAAAGTCGCAAAAACCGGCGAATTAACAATGCGTTCGCTGTCGGATGTTAGTTCAGCCCAATCCCTGCTTGACCGGCCAAGGTTGATTGCCTAAACGCGCACCGACTAGCTGGTTATGAGGCCTCATGGCGGAGTGGTTACGCAGAGGACTGCAAATCCTCGTACGGGGGTTCGATTCCCTCTGAGGCCTCCAATTTTCAGCAAACGGCACAACTGATTTTGGGCGGGGCGCATGGATACTTCAACTCAGCTGGCACCCGTGGATTTCCAGCAACTGCGCCGCAATATGGTGGATAGCCAAATCCGCACCAATGATGTGACGGATTTGCGTTTGCTTGATGCAATTTTGAGCGTGCCGCGCGAGTTGTTTGTGCCTGAAAGCAGGCAAGAACTCGCATACACTGACGAAGATGTGGAAGTAAGTGTTGGCGCAACAAAGTGCTTCGTAATGAAGCCAGTGGCTTTAGCCCGTCTCATTCAATTGGCGGATGTGCGCCCCGGCGACCACGTATTAGAGGTGGGTTCAGGAACCGGATATGCAGCGGCTGTCATGTCGCGCGTAGCAGAAAAGGTGTGCGCATTGGAAAGCGACTCAACAATTTCAGAAATGGCATCAGTGGCATTACAGGCCAGCGGTTGTGACAATGTCGCAACTGTTACCGGGCCAATTGCAGGCGGATTTGCCGCTAAAGCACCATATGACGTCATTTTCGTCAACGGGGCAGTTGACGAAGTGCCCTCAACACTCTTTGGTCAGCTCAAGGAAGATGGGCGTCTTGTGGTGGTTGAAGGTTATGGCAACGCGGGGGTTGCAAAACTTTACACCAAGCGCGACGGGCATATTGCAGGCCGCAAGGTCTTCAACGCCAGCGTCAAGCCACTTCCCGGTTTCCGCAAGGAGCCGGGGTTCATCTTCTGAGTTGATGACGTAACACGCCAGTATTTGCGGTGCCCCTGACACGAACGGCTCAAACATGATTCGCCTTCCAAGATTGGCCAGCCTTTTCGCTGGAACCGCCATATTCGCTTCAATGATGTTGAGCGCTGCCAGCGCCGAAACTATTTTCGATGCGATGGCTGCGGCTTATAACAACAATGCCACATTAAACGCCTCCCGCGCCGGAGCGCGGGCAACCGATGAATTTGTGCCCATTGCAAAATCTGCAATGCGCCCGCAAATTTCGGCGGATCTCGGAGTTCAAGCGTCATCAAGCGACACCCGCAATGAAATACGCGCCGGTTCCTTTGGCATTCAAATCGATCAAACAATTTTCGATGGATTTCAAACTAAAAACAACGTGTTGTCAGCGGAGGCTCAAGTAAGAGCCTCGCAAAACAACCTTGAAAATGAAACTCAGAATACACTTTTTGATGCCGCAGCCGCTTATATGGATGTTATCCGCGACCGGCAGATTGCTGGTTTGCGGGCCAAAAGCATCGCGTTTCTTGACGAGCAGGTAAGGGCCGCGAAAGCCCGTTTCCAAGTAGGCGAGGGTACGCGCACGGACGTTGCGCAAGCTGAAGCTCAGCGTGCCAATGCTGTTGCACAAGCAACGGCGGCCAAGGCGCGCGTTAAATCGAGTGAGGCTGTTTATCAACAGGTGACTGTTCAGCACCCGGCAAATTGCAGGCAGCAAAACCTGCTGGTAAATCAATGCCGAAATCGATTGCCTCGGCCTACGCAATGGCGGAAAGCAACCATCCGGCTGTTGAAGCCAGTAAGGCGGTTGTCGATTCGCGCGGATTTGGGTTGAAGGCAACTGAAGGGCAGTTGCTTCCGACATTGTCAGCACGGGCCAGGGTGGAAAGCTCAGCATCAAACTCCACAATAGTTCCAGGGTTTTTTGGGGAAACTGGAGGCTACAGCGAAGAAAACTCTGCATCTGTCTCAGCACAACTACGTATCCCGATTTACCAAGGCGGGCGGGTTGCAGCGCAGGTTCGCCAAGGCAAAGAACAATTGAGCCAAGCACGGATCCAAGTGGATGCCACAGTTGACCGCGTGAGAGCCGCCGTCGCTTCTTCTTGGGCATCCTTTGAAGGCGCAAGGGCAATTCTGGCAGCCAGCGGTGAGGAAATTGATGCCGCTAAAATCGCTTTGAGCGGTTTGGTTGCTGAGCGCGATGTTGGCCAGCGTACGACGTTGGACGTATTGAACGGCCAAAATGCCTTGGTGGTAGCGCAACTTAACGCCGTCAACGCACAGCGTGATCTGGTTGTTGCCAGCTATGCCGTGCTTTC
>JANMFT010000133.1:0-3700 GCA_031374255.1 Limoniibacter sp.
TATAGATAGAAATCAACTCGATGATGGTTGTCCACGAATTGACAAGATATTGAAACGAATTGGCCACCTGACCAAAAGCAGTCAAAATCTGCTGGAGAATACCGAAGGTGATTTTACCGGCAACGATGGTCGGGATCAGCAAAACATAAACGAACACATTATCAGCCTGCAAATAGACCGATCGCGCCACGTTGAAATAAAGATAATGAAAATACAGCGTGAAGTAGTTTTTGCGCACATCGCCAAATAGCTCAGAAATTGTCATCGGTTGGGCGCGCTCGGCACTGTCTTCGCCATAGACCAACTCTTTCCTGTAAGCTGCTTCCACACGCTGGTTTCTAAACTCTAGGCCTGGTAGTTTGACACCCACAACAATCAAAAGAAATGTGCCGAACAACGACCAGAAAATTGCCATAACCAAAAGCGGCGAACCTATTTGGCCTATAATTGGAAGAGTTGTCACATGCACTGACAACGCCGCAAGTACTGGCAAAAACGCAATTAACGTCATCACCGCGTCAACAATCGAAACGCCCAAACCTTCAGCAATACCGGCAAAGCGCATCGTGTCTTCTTGTACACGCTGTGAAGCGCCTTCAATGTGACGCACGTCAGGCCAGCGCGACATGTAGTAATCATTCATCGCGGTGCGCCACCGGAACACATAATGGCTGACGAAAAAACGCGTGACCACAAACATCGCGACTGCAAACATCGCAATGGTAAGAAATTGCCAAATGTAATTGTAGAGATCGGCAGCAGTGACGTCCGGCGCAGTGGTATCTTTTGATAGTGCGTTTTGGATGGCATCAAAAAATGGCCCGCGCCAATTATTGAGTGCAACGGACACTTGCACGCCAACATAAGTTACGAACAAAATCGCAGCTGACCCGAGGATTGACCAATATTGCCAGCGGTGCGGGCTGAACCAAAACCAAAAAGCAGAAAAAAGTGCTACGGCAACGCCGTAAAAAATGTAAAACCAAATAAAATCTGGCGTACTGAAATGACCAAGGCCAATGATTGGCGGCGCATCAGGTGCAACACCAAGGCCAATTGCCGTCGATATTTGGGTGCCGAAACCATACCAAACACTCATGCATAGGGCCGACCAAGCGATCACGGACAGAAAAAATGAACGCGGCTGGGGGAAAAACGATTGGAACATGGCAACTTCCGCGCAAAGTGATTTGCACCACTTATAACGCGGATCGCATGTTTGTCGCCTGACGATTTTGAGGCTGAAAAGTGAGGCACATTACAAATTGGCAATGCTGCAAAAGCGTCGTTGACCTTACCAATATAGGAAGGTTGATAAGAAAATACCTCAAATCAAAACAGGCTCAAAATGTCCAATCTCAAAACCGCGCTTACATTCATTATCGGTCTGGCACTTGGCGGCGGTGGCGCTATGGCGCTCACCGGCAATTCGATGGATATGGCCGGTATGCAAAAAGGTGATCCGATGGCCGGCATGGATCACAGCAAAATGGATATGAGCACTGAAGCCTCACCAGCCGCCAGTTCATCTAATGACGCCTATAAAATCGCCATGGATAAAATGATGGCAAATATGATGGTGCCTTATACCGGCAATGCCGACGTTGATTTCGCCAAAGGCATGATCCCGCATCACCAAGGCGCAATAGATATGGCGAAGGTCGTATTGCAATTTGGGAAGGATGCTGAAATTCGCAAATTAGCTGAAGGCGTGATTGCGGCGCAAGAAAGCGAGATCACCTTTATGCAAAACTGGCTGAAAGCCAATGGTGGCTGATGATTACGGTTTTGAGGCGAGATCGTTGATGATCGGGCAGTCTGGCCGGTTGTCGCCGTTGCAGGCTTTGGCAAGTTGCTCCAACGTATCGCGCATGCCTTCCATTTCGGAAATTTTGCGTGTCAATTCAGCGGCATGTGCACGGGCGAGCGCTTTTACATCAAAACTGTGGCGTGCTTTATTGCGCCACAAATCCAGCAGTTTGCCAATGTCAGAAAGACCAAACCCCAAATCACGGGCGCGGCGGATGAAACGCAGTTCGTGGATTTCGCTTATGCCATAATCACGGTAGCTGTTGTCGCGGCGCACATTCGGCGGCAGCAGGCCAATCTCTTCATAATGCCGGATCATTTTGGCAGATACGCCGGATGACGCCGCCGCTTCACTGATTTTCATATTCACACCTAACGGGTTTGCCGGTAAACTATCCCATAATTGTAAAGTTGGAAGCCAAAACATGACACAAATTCTGAGCGTAGAAGGCATGACATGCGGTGGCTGCCGCACGAAAGTCGAGCGTGCTTTGGACGCGCTTTTTCCCGGCGCAAGTGTTACGCTTGAACCGCCGCAAGCAGTTTTCAAATCAGGCGTGGATATCATTGCTGCAAATGATGCTTTGGCGGGCCTCGGCAAATACCGGTTGTCACAACCTTCTGCGCGGCCAGCTTTAGATACTATTGAAACCAAAAGCTGGGTCGCAACCTATTGGCCGCTTTTGCTCATCGCGGCTTTCATCACGGTTGCTTCATTTGCTGGCACCGCTGGCAGCGGAATGGTTTTCCATAATTGGATGATCAATTTTATGGCCGGATTTTTTCTGGTGTTCTCGTTTTTCAAGCTGCTCGATTTGCGTGGCTTTGCCGACGCCTATTCAAGTTATGATTTGGTAGCGATGCGCTGGCAACCTTGGGGTTTTATTTACCCGTTTGTAGAACTTGGTCTTGGCTTTGCCTATCTGTTCCGGTTTCAACTCACGATCACGAATTGGGTGGCGCTGATTGTGATGAGCGTTTCCATACTGGGTGTCCTGCGATCCGTTTCACGCAAGGAAACAATCCGATGCGCCTGTCTTGGCACGGTATTAAATCTGCCAATGTCAACCGTCACGATCATCGAAGACGGCTTGATGATCGCGATGGCGGCAATGATGCTGGCGATGTAATAATTTGGTGAGTTAGACTTTGGGTTTGGCGCGTGAAGCGCGTTTAGCTTTGGCTGGCGCTGGCGTCAGGGCTGCAACCAAACGGTCTTCCGCTTCTTTGGCAAGGCGCAGGGCTTTGAGTTTGGCGGTTTTCACTTCACGGGCTTTCGCCTCAGATTCATATTCGTTTGAAGCTTGTTTGCGATCGGCAGTTTTCTTTTGTGCGTCTTGAAACCGCGTATTGGCTTTCGCTCTCATATCACTCGAATTGTCTGACATATGCACATTCCGCTCTGCTGGATCACACAGGCCCTCTGGCGTGCGTAGTTTATCTTAGGCCGTTTGGCCGCAATTAGCGAATGAATAATGGCTTGCCGGAAACGAACGCCCCCGCCATAGCAAAACCAAATCAAAGGGATCAACATGGCACATGCCAAAAACTATGATGTGATTGTGCTTGGCGCGGGCGCAGCTGGCATGATGTCCGCCCTTGACGCGGCCCGCCGCGACAAAAGCGTTGTAGTAATTGATCATGCCAAGGCACCGGGTGAAAAGATCCGTATTTCCGGCGGCGGGAAGTGTAATTTCACCAACGTCAATTGCGGGCCAAAAAACTTTCTGTCTGAAAACCCGTCATTTGCGATCTCGGCATTGAAGGCCTACCCGCCGCAAATGTTTGTGGATTGGGTGAAGAAAAGCCATATTTCATTTCACGAAAAAACACTCGGGCAATTGTTTTGTGATGGCTCGGCCAATGAAATCATCTGGATGATCACATCGGC
>JANMFT010000144.1:0-3637 GCA_031374255.1 Limoniibacter sp.
CGGTGGCGGTGGTGATCCCTTTGCGCAACAGCCGCCAGCACGAAAGCTTAAACGCCTCGGCGGAACTCTCGAAGCGCTTCAAAAAGCTTGTGCGAATAAGCGCGACGACCTGCTTTAGACGACCGCGCTCCAATGCTGTCGCCGGATCATCGGATTCACGGATCGCATAGGCGTAGGGGTTGTATATACCGAGCACGAACAGAGGCACGCTTTTGTTGAATGCGTCAGCAACCATTTCGAGCAAACGTCCGTAGGTTAACCGAATTGAATAGTCCGCAACTGTGGGTCTCCGTGGCTCCGGGAACATGACTTTCCCGTCGCCCTCTCGCGCCATACTGGCTTTGACATAGCTTCGGCTTCGTTGAACGACGAGCTCATCAAACAGCGGATCTGTGCGCAACTGCTCACCGGCATCAGCCATGTTTAATTCAAAAATGTCTGCGCCCTCTTGAAACCCAGCCATCTCGCGCTCGATTTTCTTTTCGAGCTGGCGGATGTGGCCGGGAAGGGAATGTATGCCAAGTGGCGCGCTGGCGAAGTGATCTGGCTTATGGCGGGAAAACAATTCAACCATGTGCTGGAAGTCGAGTAGGCTGTTGTTGATTGGCGTTGCGGTCAACAGGAACAGCTTTTTGTTCTGCACAATATCGTACAAGCGCCAGTATCGAGATTTGCGGGTTTCCCCCACCTCCCCACGTGTACCGGTATTGCGAAAGTGGTGGGCTTCATCAACGATTATAACATCAGCTTGCAAGGCAACTTGATCTAGCTCTTCCGCCATTGAGGCCCGCAACAAGTCGGTGTGGCTATAAATCTTAAGGCGGTCATAACCTTTAAACAAATGTGGAAGCCGCTTGCGAATTTCGCGTTCCCATACCGGTGCCTTTGCTGATTTAGGCACAAACAGTGCCACGTTGAGCTTCTCTTGAACAACATATCGCTCAATAAGCATAAGACCGATGAACGTTTTTCCGAGACCAACGCCATCGCAAAGAAATGCGCCTCCGAACTTATCGGCCCGCTTTATAAGCCCAGTGTATCCTCCTCTCTGGTACTCCGCCAAGACTGGGAAAATCTTGGAAGAATTCTTGTCCCATTCAGAAGCGCTTTCTTCATGGCCGAGAAAGTACTGCTGCAATGATCGAGCATATGTCTCAAAAGGCGTGTAGTTTTTCACTTGCCTTTCAAACACCCGAAGAACTTCCGGCGTGACATCTTCAGCCTCTTCCCAGTGCTCATCATACCATTCCTGAAGCACGGCAACCGGGGCACCTGTTATTTGGACATTAAGCTCAATATTCTCTGTTAGGCCGGGCAGTGTGAAATTCGAACTTCCAACCAGCGCTGACGAACCAATGACATCCATGCGTGCGTGAGTGATATACGCCTTTGCATGAAACTTGTCTTTTCGGTAAACACGGCATTCAATCTGACCGCTTCGAATAGCGTCGACAATTGAATTTACTCCGACGAGAAAATGATTTTTCAGCTTTTCGCGCTCAATGCTTGAGTCAAGTTTAGAGGCTATTGAACTGAGCGCTATTTCGAAGGTTTTCTTAGTCCGCTTTGAGACTTCATCGCCCATTAAAATCCGGATCTTATCAACTTTCTGCCATTCGGCTTCAAGCGATAACAGTGCACCTATTTCAAAAAAACCAGTCGCAATATCGATACTTTTTGAGAGTTGGCACCAGTCGCGTATGTAGCGCACGGCCTTCCAGTCTTCTGAACTATTATCGACGATAAAGAGCTCGCTACCAATTTTATGGCTAGATCGTTTCGGCATTTAACTGTCTTCAGATTGAATATCTAAGATAAGTTACACGAGTTGGGAATAACCACAATTCCAACTCCTTTAGAAATAGCGAAGTCATTAAAAAATATATCGAATTATACCTTCTGCCTGGATACTGGGTCCACCGCTAATGGGTTATGCGCCGACCAGAGATGAATCGTTAATTTGAGGGTCTGCACATAGTTTTCAAAGATTGATTTTTTCAACTCGACTTCCCATTCAGACCACGCATTGGTGTCATGACCGCGAGGCAGATAGACCCTCGGCGAAACTACCAACTCCGCCCCAACTCGGGGCTTTGATCAGTGCAAGCGCCATCGGGGTGCTGTGCCGAACCGGAGTGAAGTCGATGATCAAGTCCACCAAAAAATCTGCCGCCAATACAGCCGCTGAAGCAGATCGTAATTTTGCAACGCCCTCAGATATTGCATTTGATTCAAACCCAGAAAACAAGCCACGAACCAAACGGAGTTCCAAATCAAAAGCCGAAACAAAGACTGTGACTGTACCCGCTGCCGAACGTGTACACTCAGAAATCCCATCAAACGTAAACGCACTCCGCACTACCAAGCAAGATTTGGTGCTGACGCTGCTGCACGTAGACGGAGGCACAACGATCAACGAAGTGATGCGCGCCACCGGTTGGCAGGAACATTCTGTGCGCGGGTTCTTTGCCGGAACGGTGCGCAAGAAGCTGGGGTTTGATCTAATATCGGCAAAGCAGGAAGGTTCGGATAGGCGTTACGCCATTAAGGTCGCGGCCTGACGGGGCCGGTGACCGGACATGGCAAATGTGAATGATGAGATCGACAGGCTGGAAAGCCTGTCGGCATTCGAATTGAGAACCATGTGGCGGCGATATTGGAAACAGCCGCCGCCCATGCGCATTAGCAAAGACATGCTGCTGCGAGGGATTGCATGGAAACTGCAAGAGCAAGCGCTTGGCGGGATCGGAAAGCCAGAGGCACGCAAGCTAAGCGCCATGATAAAGGCTGCTGCCACGTTCCTCGATCAAGATGGTACTGGCGATACCGGCGCGACCGGACCTAATCGCTGGAACAATCACATTCCAACCAACACAACGCCGATTGCGCTACGCGAAGGCAACCGGCTGGTGCGGGATTGGAATGGAACCACACACACAGTTCTGGTTCTGGCGTCTGGCTTTGAATGGAAAGGGCAGCAGTTTGCTTCATTGTCCAAGATTGCCGAAGCCATCACCGGTGCGCACTGGTCCGGCCCACGCTTCTTCGGGTTGGTTAAACGAAGTGACAAGGTTGATCGGTCGAAGGATCAGGGTGACGCCAATAGTTTTGATCGGCGGTCGGGCGTCAGCACTGCGTTTATCAAACCCGCATTGATCGAGCCAGCGACCGCCGCGCCTGCAAGAATGGCAAAAGCAACAGTAGCACCGGCAAAAGTAAAGCCTTCAGTCCGGCAGGTTTATGCAATAAATTCCGCCTCGATTGGCGCGGCGATCGCACCCGCTGTGAATGGTGCCAACCATGAATGACCGGACCCAAACCCAGCAGCAGTCAGAACAACGAAAGCAACGACGGATCCGCTGTGCGATCTATACCCGCAAATCATCGGAAGACGGCCTTGAGCAGGAGTTCAATTCACTCGATGCCCAGCGTGAAGCGTGTGAGGCTTATATCCTCAGCCAGAAACATGATGGCTGGATTGCGATGCCTGATTACTATGATGATGGCGGGCTGTCCGGCGGCACGTTGGAACGGCCAGCGCTGAAACGTTTGCTTGAGGATGTGTCCGCAGGCAAGGTCGATGTGATCGTGGTCTATAAAGTGGACCGGCTAACACGGTCGCTGTCAGACTTTGCCC
>JANMFT010000160.1:0-9509 GCA_031374255.1 Limoniibacter sp.
CAGAACTGCGCCAAAAATTTTCACGAGCGACCCAAGCGACAGCCACAACAACCAAGCTGAGCCCAGCGCAACAACAGCGCGGAGTGGTTTTGCCCACCATTGCGGTCTACCGCGCGCATCCGTGTCCCAAAACAGCGGCTTAAGCGCAACATAGATGCCGTAAGCCATGAATGCAGCAAAAGCCAAAAGTACTAATGCAGGCACAATTTTCAGGAACAAAAACGAAAACGGGCCGCCAGAAAACTTAAGCCAAACCGCGTTCAAGATACCGATTTGCTCGGAGCCATCAGGGCGTGTGTCGTAAATCAATTTCCAAATCACTGACGCGCCGACGAATGAAATAGCCATCGGCATAAAAATCAGCGATTTAGCAATATTGCCCCACCAGATACGGTCGGTCAGTTGTGCGGCCAGCAAGCCAAACGCTGTTGAAAGCGCAGGCACGAACACCAGCCACAGCATATTGTTTTTCATAGATTCCCAAAACTTGCTCTCGCCAAACATTGTCTGGTAATTGGCAAGGCCAACAAATTCATAGGTTTTGCCGGGCAGCTCTTTGTTGAGCGAAAGCCACAATGTCGCAAACACAGGATAAGCAAGATAAAGACCAAGCGTGATTAAAGCGGGCGCTAAAAACAGCCACGGGCGAACTTGGTTGGCGCGATTAATGTTGCGTCCGGCATTAACGCCGGTTGCCGGAAAAATAAACTTATCAAGAATGACGTTGGAGAAAAAGAAATAGCCGACGCAACCGCCAACACCGATAATTATGGTCATTAGACCTTGTAATGCCGGATTCATTCGCCCCTCCCAGAACAACTGTCTCGCATAGTATTCAATAGCAATTTACAGACCGGGCAAGTGCGCCCGGCCTGCTTATCAAACGTTTAGTTTACTTTTTTGGCCATGAGGCATCGATACCGGCAGCCACATCAGCAGCAGCTTTGCCGCCGGTGTAATCCACCATGCCGGTCCAGAATGAACCTGCACCGACAGCACCAGGCATCAAGTCCGATCCGTCAAAACGGAAGGTTGTTGCGCCAAGCAAAATCTCGCCTTGCTTCTTCAAGGCAGGGTTGCCGTAAAGTTCAACATTGGCTGATTTCAATGGTGTCAAAAAGCCGGACTGCGCCATCCATACTTCGTGTGCGATTGGTGTCTTCAAGAATTCGATGAATGCGCGTGCGCCTTCACCTTCTTTGGTGATGAAGGCAAGTGTGCCTGCACCAAGAACCGGCTTGCCGAGATCTTTACCGGCATAAGCAGGGAAGTAGAAGAAGTCGGCGTCTGTTCCAACTTTTGTGCCTTCCGGGAAAAATGCCGGAATGAACGATGCCTGACGGTGCATGTAGCACTGTGGCGGCGACGAGAAGAGGCCTTTCGGTGAATCTCGGAAATCGGTTGAAGCCACCGCTGCCGCACCACCGGCAACATATTTGTCGTTGCGGGCAAAAGCACCGAATTCTTCAATGGCAGCAACTACAGCCGGGTCATTAAAGGCAATCTCGTGTTTAACCCATTTGTCGTAGGTCTCAGGCGACTGCGTGCGCAGCATCATGTCTTCAACCCAGTCGGTTGCCGGCCAGCCGGTTGCGCCGCCTGAACCAAGACCAATGCACCATGGTGTGCCGCCATCAGCAACGATTTTGTCGGTGAGTGCTTTGAGCTCTTCCATCGTCTGCGGGATTTCATATCCGGCATCTTTGAAAGTGTCTGGTGAATACCATACGAGTGATTTCACGTCGATTTTGTATGGCAATGCGTAGAGGGCAGGTTTGCCGTCAGCGCCGTTATATGTGCCAAGACCAACCCATGACGGGCCGGCAGCATAATTATCGGCCAACCATTTTTCGGTTTCAGCGCCAAGCGGCATGATCAAGCCTTTGGATGCCAAATCAGCAATCAGACCGGGCTGTGGCAGAACTGCGATATCTGGCGGAGAACCGGCCTGTGTATCGATAACAATCTGCTGCTCGTAGTTTTCAGAAGACGAATATTCAACTTTAACGCCGGAAGCGGCGGTGAAGTATGCCAAAACGCTTTCGACCAGTTTCTGGTCTTCGCCGCGCCATGGGCCAAACATTTTGATGGTCTGGCCATCAAGATTATATTTGGCATCAAAATCGGTGTAGCTCTGCCAGTTAAATTTGCCTTCGCCTGGTTTGAACATCAGGTCAGCGGCAGAAGCAGCGCCTGTCATAATCGCGAGTGCTGAGGCACCTGCAAGAAGTGTACGGAACATTAAATTTCCTCCCGGGAACAATCTGACCGGACTTTCCAGTCAGGTTTCGCCGCGCACCTTCCCCGATTCAAGTCTGCTTGATCAAGTCGGTTTGAAAGCGCTTTGGCTTAATTACAACTTTCGCCAAGTTGAACAAAAAATCAAGCGGGAATCTTAAATGCCGCTAAAATAGTAAACTTACATCATTTAGTGTGATCAATTGTGCATCGCACAATGCTTTTCTCTTAAAAAATAAAAGAAAATGAATTAGAGGCCATGGCGCGCGCAGGCAAAATGTGATCACTTTTTGAAAGCGCTTTAAACTTTGCATAGCGATTATAAACGGCGCACATAAAAAGAGCGAACCTTATGAATTTAAAGGCGTTATCAGAACATCTTGGCCTGTCGCAAACAACGGTCAGCCGTGCTTTGAACGGTTATCCCGAAGTGTCCCTGCGCACACGCCAACGTGTTACTGATGCAGCACAAAATTTAGGTTACCGCCCGAACCATGCCGCCAGAGGCCTTGCCACAGGCAAA
This sequence comes from Limoniibacter sp., assembly GCA_031374255.1. Taxonomy (GTDB): domain Bacteria; phylum Pseudomonadota; class Alphaproteobacteria; order Rhizobiales; family Rhizobiaceae; genus JALOTE01. The sequence goes on from JANMFT010000160.1 coordinate 2,762, forward strand.
GCCGGCGCAATTGCCGTCGTAATGCGTATGGCAGCAGGTCAGGCCGCTGACCCGCATTACGGAGAATTTTTAAGCGGTGTCGGCGAAGCAGCTTTGAGTTTGGGCTATGATATTCTTCTAAGCCCCGTCACCCGCGAAACCGAAGAGGCGACATTTCGCCGGTTGGCACAAAGCGGTCAAGTGGATGGCATTTTATTATCCTCGCCATTTGTATCTGACGAGCGCATCAAACTGCTCGATGACATTAACATTCCCTATATGGTGCATGGCCGCGATAATGAGCGTACGCGTCCCTACCCGTTTTTGGACATTGATAATAAAGGCGCTTTTTTTGAAGCTGCCCGCCTTTTGGTTGGTCTTGGTCACCGCAAAATAGGCTTGATCAATGGTCTTGCGAATTTGAACTTCGCCAATGACCGCGCACTTGGAGTGATAGAGGCATTGGCTGAAAATGGTTACAAAATTGATCCGGCCTTGATTAGCAATGGCGAGATGACCGACGAATATGGCTATCGCCAAACCGCCAAAATGCTTGACAGTGACACCGCGCCAACCGCCATCTTATGCTCATCGCTGTTTATTGCGCTCGGCGCGGTGCGCGCCATTTATGATCGCGGTTTGAAAATAGGCAGCGATGTGTCGTTGCTGGCCCATGATGACGTAATCCCTTATTTGAAGCCCGAAAATTTCCGTGTGCCGTTGGCAACGACACGCTCATCGATCCGCGCCGCAGGCCTGCGTGCGATGCAGCGCTTGGTCGACGGTATTGATACACCCTCAACAGAAGGCGAAATCTGGCCGGTCGATTTAATTGTGCGTGAATCAATAGGCCCGGCTCCAGCCAATTGACAAAAACTATGGTGCATCACGTTTAGCGGACTTCCATTAGGTAAGTTTTTATTTACGTTTACGTAAAACAGATATTTCTGGCCACCAAATTCATGCTATAAATCTCCCATATTTAAGGAGATTATCGTGGACACTTTAACCCGGATGCGGGCCTATAAGGATGTTGTGGAAGCCGAAGGCTACTCTGCCGCAGCACGGCGGATCGGCCGCTCAAAAGCGCTGCTGTCAAAATATGTGCGCGAGTTGGAAGACGAGCTGTCCACGCTGTTGATCAACCGCACGACACGGCAATTTTCCCTGACCGAAGCAGGCCACGAATATTACGCCCGAGTTACTGAAATTCTGCGCGATATCGATGATTTACAAGACATTGTCCGCCAAAAAAGCGGCGATATTTCAGGCCGTATCCGCCTGTCCGCTCCACGCACATTGGCTGACTCATTGTTTGGACAAGCCTTTGTCGATTTTGCCAAAACCTATCCCGATATTGCACTCGACATTTCGCTTGATGACCGCATCGTTGATTTGGTCGAAGAAGGTTTTGATATGGCGGTTCGTGTCGCCGAAATGACAGACTCAAGCCTGATCGTGCGCCGCTTGGGAGACTTCGGCGTTTCAATTTATGCCTCACCGAAATTGATTGAAACCTATGGCATGCCTGCCAGCCCGCGAAACTTGGCCAACAAACCTTGTGTTATTGATACCAACAGCCGCTCGCGCAATGTCTGGCAATTTATCGATGGCAAAAAAGAAAAATATACCGTCACCGTAAAAGCCATCATTGAAGCCAACAGCCCGGAAGTGATGCGCCGCGCTGTGGTTTCAGGCGCGGGCTTTGGCATCGTGCCAGATATTATTGCAGGCACTGACTTGGAGGCCGGCAGGCTCATCCGCTTGTTCCGGAACGATTTGCCAAACAATCGAGGGATTTACGCGGTCTATCCGCACCGGCGCTATCTGCCCGCCCGTGTACGCACATTCGTTGATTTTTTGGCTGGGTGGATCAAACAAAATATGCCGCGGGTTTAAGGAAAGATCCACACGCTATTATATCAATTGGGGATTCACAAAACCGCCTAGGTTTGCCAATAGGTGTAATTGAGACACAGTGCGGCCCATTTACAATGCATAGTAAAACCCGATTTGCCTTTTTGTTTCTTGTTCCATGCGCTGCAACTTCTGCCATCGCGCATCCGCATGTATTTGCTGAAACCAAAACCGAAATCATTGGCAATTCCGGCAAGCTTGAAGCCATGCGCCACGTTTGGCGTTTCGATGAGTTTTTCTCATCCACCGTTCAGCTCGAATTCGATAAGGATGGCGACAATAAATTAAGCGAAACCGAACTTGCTGCAATTGCCGCCACCATCAAAAAGTCGACAGCTGAATTCAACTACTTCCAAAATGTTTATGACAATGGCCGCGAAGTAGCGATGACCGTGCCGGGCGATATGACTGTTGGGTTTGAAGGCCCGTCAATGATTTTGATCTTTGAATCCAAGCCATCGCGCGAAGTGGCTTTGGCCGGTGATCTGACCTTCGGCATTTTTGATGAGACGTTTTATACATCGCTTGATTTCATCAATGACACAGATTTATCGGGGCAGGGTTTCCCCGACACATGTACATTTAAAGTCGTGCGGCCTGACCCTGATGAGGCCATCAAACAAAATGAAGGCACGTTGACAGAGCAATTTTTTGCCGAGCAGGCCGTCAATGATATGTCGAAAATGTTCGCCACCCGTTTGGAAGCCAAATGTTGAAACGGGCGTGCTGGGCGGCCCTGTTAGTGCTTGCAACCCTCACAGTGGCTCATGCCCAATCCTCGCTCGGCATAGGCGCCAATGAAGTGTCACCTGCCCCGGCAGCCGGAGGTATTTTTGGTTGGATTTATGCTCAGCAGCAGTATTTTTTTCGCGCACTGCAATCTGCCCTCAAACTCATTCGTGATGGCGGCACAGGCGGCACATTCACTTTGATGGGCCTGTCATTTGCTTATGGCATTTTTCACGCGGCGGGCCCCGGCCACGGCAAGGCTGTCATTTCGAGTTATATGTTTGCCAATGAAGTGGCGCTCAAGCGCGGTATCGTTTTGTCATTTGCCTCGTCGCTGGCACAAGCCATTTCGGCGATCATTCTCGTCGGCGCAGGATTTTTGGTTTTGCGCGGTGCAGCGTTGACCATGACAGACGCAGCGTGGTTTTTGGAAATGGCAAGCTATGTCATGATTGCCGGTTTTGGCGCAGTATTACTGTGGCGCAAACTGAGCAACAAAGCGCACGAACCAATTCATATTCACGACCATTCAAATTGCCTGCACGATCATAGCTTTCCAACTTTGCCGGAAACGCAAGGCGTAACTGCCAAAAGTCAGTTTGTTTGCGAAAGCTGTGGCCACTCCCACGCGCCCGATCCTGCACAGCTCACCGGTAAAAACGTGTCACTCCGGGATGCATGGGGCATCATTGCAGCGGTGGGTCTCAGGCCGTGTACAGGCGCGATTGTTGTTTTGAGTTTTGCATTGCTCAACGGGCTTTATGCCGCTGGTCTGGCCTCGGTTTTGGTGATGGCGCTCGGCACGGCAATCACAGTATCTGCGTTGGCAGCCATTGCGGTTTATGCCAAGGGCGCCGCTGTAAAGTTCTCCGGCACGCGCGCCAGCCGGGTTGGCAATGCGATTGAAATTGCTGGCGCCTCACTTGTAATGATTTTGGGTCTTGGCCTGTTCTATGCCGGCTTTAATGCTTAACCGGAATGACGCCTTTATGGACGTCGTCAATATGCGCCTGAATAATCTCATCAAAACTGTTTTCAGCCTCAAAGCCCAAGTCGCGCCCGCGTTTCGCTTCAAACCGCGTTGGCCAACCCGATACGATTTTAGCAACGGCTTCATCGGGCTCAGGCACAATACGGCTGGCAATTTCTGAACCTGCAATCCGGTCGAGTGCGTCAATCTGCTCACCCACCGAAACCCCGACGCCGGGCAAAGTAATTGATCTGCGCGCGCCCAAAGCACTTAAGTCCATTCCCGCGCCGTGCAGCAAAAATCCAATCGCGGAACGCGGTGAAGCATGGGTATGAACAACATCAATTCCGACCGGCAATTTGGCGGTTTTGCCAGCCAGCGGCTCACGGATAATACTGGAGAAAAACCCTGATGCTGCTTTGTTCGGCGAACCCGGTCGCACGCAAATTGTTGGCAGTCGCAGTGCAACGCCATCAATAAAACCTTTGCGGGAAAAGTCTGAAATCAGAAGTTCGCCCATCAATTTTTGCGCGCCATACGATGTCAGCGGCTGCGGATAAAAATCATCCGGAATAAGATCAGGGTATGGCCCGCCAAACACCGCAATCGATGACGCAAAAATCACTTTGGGTTTTTCACCCGTGAGGCGCAGTTCTTCCAGCAAAACGCGCGTGCCATCAAAATTTATTCCGTAGCCCTTCTCAAAATCAGCTTCCGCTTCGCCCGACACAATCGCAGCCAGATGAAACACCAAATCAGGCTTTAGGCTGGCTAAATGGGCAGCTTCTCCTGCCGCCGAAAAATCAGCGGCACGCGCTGTCACCAGAAAATCGGCCTTTGGTTTTGGTGGCTCCAGAATATCAGTGAGATGCATCGCCGAAACCATCGCCCCGCCAACATGGCCATCGCTGGCAATACGCGCGGCCAGTTTGCCGCCAATCATACCCGCCGCGCCGGTGATCAAAACCCGCATCTATTTGGCCTTATTTTGAACCCTCGATCTTAGCCACAAAATCAAAAAAGGCGCCAAAATAAAGGCGAGCGCCAGCGCAGCGCCGGCATAGGGTGAAACTGCGTCGGCAAGCCCGATCACTAAAGTTGGCATGGCCATCAAACCAAAAGCCACGAATACCAATATAAGCGCCGCAGCTATGGCTGAATTTTTGTCGTCTTTTGTCAAAGCGTCCAGCCTCCATCAATCAAATGTGCACCGCCGGTAACAAACCGGCTTTCATCGGAGGCCAAATACACTGCCAGCGGGCCTATTTCGGAAGCTTCTGCAATGCGCCCCATCGGTTGCCGCGCAACAAACATTTCTCGCGCTTTATCCGCTCCGCCAACCGTTTGCCCCAGCGTCTCAATCCGGTCATTTAGCGAGGGCGAGTCTATGGTGCCCGGGCAAATTGCATTACAGCGGATGCCTTTGGTAATGAAATCCTGCGCCACGGCTTTTGTAAGGCCGATAATCGCCGCTTTGGTTGCACCGTAAACATAGCGGTTCGGAGCGCCTTTAATCGACGATGCCGCCGACGCCATATTGATGATCGACCCGCCACCACCCGAAGATTGAATTTTTTCCAGCATTCCGGGCACAAATGCCGTCAACATGCGGTGAATGGATTTGACGTTCAAATCAAACGAAAAATCCCACGCCTTTTCGTCGGTCTCCAGCACCGTGCCATGATAGACATAGCCTGCGACATTACAAAGAATATCGACCGGGCCAACCTTTGCAGCATAGGCATTCACAGCCTTCGTGGAGGTCACATCAAGCGAGTGTTTCTTGGCTTTAGCGAGGCCCTCTAATTTGGATTTATCCAAGTCAGAAGCATACACAATTGCACCTTCGGCGATAAACGCTTCGGCTATTGCGCGCCCGATGCCCTGCCCCGCTGCAGTAACAACCGCTACCTTACCCTTTAACCTGCCCGCCATGTAGTCTCTCCCTGATCGCTTCCAGCCGTTCAATTTGAACGCCATTGCTATCGAAATTATCAGGGTGAAGCCAGCGCTCAAACGCCGCTTTTATCGTCGGCCAATCCTTATCGATCATCGCGTACCAAGCGGTATCGCGGTTTTGGCCTTTCACCACCAAATGCTGGCGGAAAATTCCTTCAAACGAAAAACCGAACCGCATTGCCGCTTTATGGCTGGGTTGATTGAGATTATTGAGTTTCCACTCAAACCGCCGGTAGCCCAAATCATCAAACACGTGGGCAGCGTGCAGATAAAACGCTTCGGTCGCTTTTGGCGAACGCTGCATTTTCGGGCCCCAATGGATATTGCCGGTTTCAACAACGCCATTGGCAGCATCAATGCGCATCAAAGTCTGGCGCCCGATGACTTCGCCCGTTTCTTGGTCAATCACTACCGAAAACAACGGGTCATCACTGGCTTCCGCCTTCGCCAGCCACGGCGCATAGGCCTCACGTGAGGTTGGCACAGTGTCATATAAATAAGCGAACCGCGCTTCGGCATCGCCTTCGGTCTCGGCAGCATAAAGCCCGTCGCCGTGCTTTGCCGCACTGAGGGGCTCCAACCGCACAAGCCGCCCTTGAAGCGTAATGCGTTCCGGCTTTGGGCACGGTGTCCAGTTTGAAAGATCAACGATCATAGAATTCTCTCCTCCATTTTTACCCCTACCCTCTATCCCTCCCCACAAGGGGGAGGGCGATATCAGCGTTTTGCTTCTTCTTTTGAACTTAGTGCTTGAAATCAAAGTCGAAGAATAAGGTCTGAAGTCAAAGTCCCCCTCCCCCTTGTGGGGAGGGATAGAGGGTGGGGGTAAGCGAAGCCCACTTAACAAGGTTTTTGGGGAACAAAATGCACATCACCAATATTGAAACCTTCGTTGTCGGCAACCCGCCACCACATTATGGCGGGCGGTATTTTCTGTTTGTCAAACTCACTTCAAACGATAATATCGTCGGCTATGGCGAGTGCTATTCCGCCGCATTTGACCCGCATCTCACCGCCAAATTGATCAAAGATCTGGGCGAGCGATATCTCCTGAACCGCGACCCGCACGATACCGAAACCCTGTTCCGCCTCGCCTACGGTTCCGGCTTCTCGCAGCGGCCTGACTCTACAGTCATGGGGTGCTTTTCCGCACTGGAAATGGCCTGCTGGGATATTATCGGCAAGGCCGCAGGC
>JANMFT010000192.1:0-1690 GCA_031374255.1 Limoniibacter sp.
ATTGGCGATTTGGCAAATTTCGCCTTGGGCTGAGTCTTTGCACAGCTGAGCCACAGCATCGGCTTCCGCGCCAATAATTGCCGCCATTGCGCCCGCACCAACCGGCGCCGCCGCCTGCATGGCATTGCCGCGAATGCGCAATAGCTTTGCCGTATCGCCCAGCGAAAACATGCCAGCCGTACAAAGCGCCGAATATTCACCCAGCGAGTGGCCGGCGACATAGGCGGCCTTATCAACCGTCACGCCGCGTTCATTGAGCATCGCCATTGCCGCCATCGACACCGCCATCAAAGCAGGTTGCGCGTTGGCGGTGAGCGTCAATTCATCCTCCGGCCCTTCAAACATCAGCGTTGAAAGCATTTGGCCGAGCGCCTCATCAACCTCGGCAAACACCGCGCGGGCAGCGGCGCTGGCATCATAAAGCGCCTTGCCCATGCCAACGGCCTGCGAGCCTTGGCCGGGAAATGTGAATGCGATGGATGACATGGGCGGCCCTCGAAGTGGTTCTTGGGAGGGATTAGCAGGGGAAACGGGCAATTGCAAAGTGTTGTCAAATATGACAATGAAACAAGTTTTCTAGACCAAGGCTGCTGACAAAGAATTCAAAGGATTTCCGCAAACTGCTCGCGATCGAATTTTGGAAGCTTTGGACGCAGCGGCACTGGGTGGAAAGTCAGATATCAGTAAACCAATGCGAGGCTTGGGTTCGGGGATATTTGAGGTGGCACTCGCTTACAAGTCAGATGCTTTCCGATGTGTTTATGCAGTTCAAATTGGAAATGCGATTTGGGTTGTTCATGCCTTTCAAAAAAAATCGACAGTTAGCATTTCAACACCAAAACATGAAATTGAACTCATCAAACTGCACTTGAAACGATTAAAGGACGAATTGAAATGAACGATGACATGTTGGTCGAAATAGATGACGAGCCTTTTGAACTTGTTCGGGGCACCGGCAATGTTTGGGTAGATTTTGGTTATCCCGACGCAGAACTGCGTCGATTGAAAACAATCGCAGCCGTTTCCATTATTGGTTTGCTGGATGATGGGAAAATCACCGTTCGCGCTGCCGCTAAAATTACCGGGGTTACAGCCGCTGATATTTCCCGTATTCGCAATACTGACTTGTCACGGTTCACACTTGACCGGCTCATTCGTGTTTTAACAAAACTTGATGCAACGGTAACTCTAGTTGTTGCCAAACGGGCAGCCTAACCCCCTTGCCCCTCCCGCCAATCTCCCCTATACGCCACCCACCTAAACCGGCCGGGCGTTGTGCCGGGGGCTTGGCTGTTGTGCGGGAAACCACAAAATAGTTGAGTAAGGGGCCACAAGGCTCTGTCCCTGTCATGCGACTGCTCTGATGTTCGTGACTTTTCCTCGCAAGTTTTTGCTGGAGCTGCACGGAGGCTTAGCCGCCGGTTATTGGTCGCTTGCAGGAATGCAGGTGAATGAGGAAAAGGAAAAAGCAATGAACGCCTATGAACATGTGTTCCTGGCGCGACAGGATTTGTCCGCGCAGCAAGTTGATGAACTTGTTGAAACTTTTAAAGGCCTGATTGAAGGCATGGGCGGCAAAGTTGGCCGCATTGAAAGCTGGGGTTTGAAATCCCTCGCCTACCGTATCGAGAAAAACCGTAAAGCCCATTATGCTTTGATGGATTTTCATGCCACCGGCGACGTTGTTGCC
>JANMFT010000218.1:0-8442 GCA_031374255.1 Limoniibacter sp.
CATAGACTTGGGCAGGCTGGTTTGAAAAGCGATAAGCGACAAGATGGTTTCCATTGCGGGCAGCGGGCTGGCGGCTTAAACCGGCTGACAAATCAGGAGCAGATGATGGCCGGAAAACTCACCACCCATGTATTGGATACCGCGCTTGGCAAACCGGCGGCGGGTCTGCGTATTGTGCTCTACCGCCATGATGATGACAGGGTGGAGTTTTTGAAAGAAGTGATGACAAATAGCGATGGCCGTGTGGACGGCCCTTTGCTTGAAGGCGCGGCGCTGAAAGAGGGTATGTATGAACTGGAGTTTCACGCCGGCAGTTATCTGCGCGGGCTTGGCGGTGATTTGCCGGAGACGTTGTTTTTGGATGTTATCCCGATCAGATTTGGCGTTAGCGATGCCAAAGCACATTACCACGTGCCGCTGCTGATTTCACCGTTTGGGTATTCGACGTATCGCGGGAGTTAGTGGGACAAATGAAACTTCATTGTGCATGAGGTTTAACCCCCACCCTCTATCCCTCCCCTCAAGGGGGAGGTGAATTTAAGCATCGGAATTCTTCTTTCTGGCTTTGTGCTTGATATTGAATTTACAAGGCAAGATAGAATGTCTAATTCCCCCTCCCCCTTGAGGGGAGGGATAGAGGGTGGGGGTAACCCTCATGAGCAATGCCATGAGTTTTGCATTGAAGTTGATAAGCCGCCGAAGCGGAACACATAAATTCCCCAAACCCCCAATGCCCACATGAACAAACAGTTCATGTGGCTTTACTTAGCGTGACACACAGTTCAGAATTCTCTGGACAGTTTTGGGGGTAATAACATGATTTCTTATTCGATTTTACGCGGTACTAAACGCAGCTTTACTGCGGGCTTGGTTGCCGTTGCTGCAATCACGAGCGCGCCGGGTTTTAAATGCTATTGCCGGTCTGGCGACAATTGGCGTCGGCGTATTGGTGGCCAACGAAGCGCTGGCTGCCACAAACAAACCAGTTGCGGGTGTTGGCGTTAGGGTTTGTAAAAACCCAGGCGGAAGCAGTGCCAGATGCAAGCCAGCCGTTTCCGGGCCTGATGGCAGCTTTAAATTCACCGGGTTGGAAGCAGGCAACTATGATGTGTTTATTGGTGACGCCAAGCCGAAACTGATTGTGGTTGGCAAAAATGGCGTGCTGGCCAGCAAGGTGTTTGGCGACAAGAATAAGGCTGGGGTGATGGAGTATAGCTATAAGCCGCAGAAGGCCGATGGAAGCGGGGAGTGATAGGTTTTGCGCAGCGCAAACTGACTTGGCTTTGCTGGTGAGTTTTACCCCCACCCTGTATCCCTCCCCTCAAGGGGGAGGGGGACTTCTACATCCCACTTTGCATTGAGTGTTCAATATCAAGCACGGAATTCAAAACAGAAGGCGAGATGCCTAAATCCCCCTCCCCCTTGAGGGGAGGGATAGTGGGTGGGGGTAAAACTCAGTTACTGATAGTCACCCCCGCCACTTTCTTGTGCGGGGGCCTAGACTTGTTTTAGGCAGCAACTATGTTCCGATTTTTAGAAAGTCTAGGTTCCCGCACAAGAGGCGGGAATGACTAAGATTAGAAATCTTGCAACATTTGAAATTACCACCCCCGCAAATCCACCACGCCACAATTACCGCTGTCGACTTCTCCCTACATGTATTCGACATGCGGAAGGAGTTAGTGCGAGGCCAGCTTCAAGCAGTAATTGAGCCGCAAAAAATAAGTGATTTCGAAAGCCGCAAGATACAGAAAAGTTAAATAAGTTGTCTCTCCGGAAAAATCCTGCTCGAGCAATACGAGATAGACAAGATATATGAGTAACAAAATAACCATGAATATAGTGAGTAACTTTACAAAAATTGGAAAACCAATGCTAATATAACGATCAATAAATTCTTTATCGTCTCCATTTTTATTTGTATTATAGCAAATTATAGTTCCAATAATCGTGCTAAAAACGTAAAAAATATCAATGATATTGTCCCAATCGTTCGCAAATTCGGTTGCCATTGCGTTTATCGCATAGGTTGACAACACAAGCGACGTCGGGACCAGAAACGCCAAAAGGTAAAACAGCCGCTCCTTTGATGGCACGGCACCGTTCTTAAAACGCAGCGCCAGTTCTTTGTCATTGATGAGGTTCATGACCGCAAATCCACCACGCCGCAATTGCCATTGTCGCTGCCGAACGCCAGTCTTGCACCCGTTTTATCCCAGCCCAGAGCCGAAATCGCCGACATGCCAGCGCGGCGGAGCACGACTTCGCGGGCGTCGGAAAAGCGCACCAGCAAAATCATGCCATCATTATAGCCGATGGCCACAAGATCTTCTTGCGGATGACAGGCGACCATCATGACCATGGCGTCGCCGCGGGTGCCAAGCTCCAACGGGGCTTTGCCCATCGGGCCGTCTTTGGCGAGAAACGGCCAGACAATGGCTGCCGGTGCGCCGGAGGTGGCGAGGTAGCGGCCTTTCTGGCTCCATGAAAGCGATTTGGTTTTGGCGGGATAACCGCTCATGCGGAGATCGCGTTTATCGCTCAATCGCCAACCGTGCAGCGCGTTTTCTTGCATGGTGGAAATTACATATTCACCGTCCGGCGCAACGGTTACGCCAAGATGTGCACCTTTCCACGGCAAAATATGCGTGCCGCTTTTGGTGCCGGGAAAATGCAGGCTGACGCCATCATAATGCGCGCAGGCAATGCGCAGGCCCTTGGGGAAAAATGCCATGCCCTCCACAGTGCGGGCGTGATTGAGCTCATGGACTTGGCCTTTCGCCCTGCCTTGGGCTTCTTGCACATAAGCTGTTTTGCCAATCGCCCAGCCCAGAGCGCCATTGGGGCCGGAGGCGACTTGCGCAATCCATTTTGAACCATGTGTGGAGAGTGTTTGGCTCACCAAATCTGTGCCGGTGAGCTGCGCTTTGCCGTCTTCGCCGCCGGTGAGAAGATGCTTGCTGTCATGGGTGGCGACAACGCTGGCAAGGCCAATATGGGCGTCAACTTTGCGGTGTGCGCCATCGAGAACATGCAATGCGCCATCAACGGTCGCAAACATGGCGGTGTCATTTACAAAGCCGGCAAACAGCGCGTGTTCGCCAAGATCAAGCGGGGCAATGGTCGGCATGGGTCAGGTGGCGCAGGCGTTAAAGCCGGCGGTAATGCGGGCGGTGTCGAGGTTGCGGCCGATAAACACGAGGCGGCTTTCGCGCTTTTCGTCCTCTTTCCATGGCCGTTGATGGTCGCCCTCCACAATCATATGCACGCCTTGTACAACATAACGATCGTCGTCTTGGTCAAACGCGATAATGCCTTTGAGGCGCAAAATATCATTGCCATCGGTTTGGGTGATGTCGTTGATCCACGAAAGGAATTTCTCGGATTGCATGGAGCCGCCGCGCAGCGAAATTGATTTCACCGACAGATCGTGGATGTCTGACACATCGTCGTGATGATGGTGATGCGAATGATCATGGCCGCAATGCTCGTCGTGCACATGGCCAGGTTCTCCGTGAGAGGGGTTATCATGATCATGGTGGTGCGAATGATCGTGATCTTGGCCCTCAAGAAAATGCGGGTCGTTTTCCAAGATACGGTTCAAATCAAACGCGCCCTGGTTCAGCACTTGGTCGAGCGCTATCGCCGAGCGCTCCGTGCGGTGAATGCGGGCTGTCGGGTTGATCGAGCGGATGGTGCGCTCGAGCAGGCTGAGTTCAGCGGGCGTGACGAGGTCGGTTTTGTTGAGCAGAACCACATCGGCAAAAGCCAGTTGTTCTGCGGCCTCTTTTGAATCTTTCAAGCGCAACGGCAAATGTTTGGCATCGGCAACGGCCACCACAGCATCCAGTTTGGTTTTGGCGCGCACTTCATCGTCCATGAAAAAAGTCTGCGCGACGGGTGCGGGGTCGGCAAGGCCGGTGGTTTCGATGATAATCGCATCAAATCGGCCGGGTCGGCGCATCAGACCCTCAACCACGCGGATTAAATCGCCGCGCACGGTGCAGCAAACGCAGCCATTATTCATCTCGTAGATTTCTTCGTCGCTCTCGACGATCAAATCATTATCAATGCCAATCTCGCCAAACTCATTGACGATGACGGCATAACGCTTGCCGTGCTGCTCTGACAAAATACGGTTGAGCAAAGTGGTTTTGCCTGCACCAAGATAGCCGGTTAAAACGGTTACGGGGACGGGGGCAAAAGTGGAATTGTTCTGCGCTTCAGCAGCCATGATCGCGATCTCTGGTTGAGTTGTTTGATGCTCATATAGCGATGAATGGCTGTGTTTGCAGCGGGTAAATTTGGATTCTCAGGAAAAATAGCGCGCAGTTTCACGCGCGCGCTTTTGGGTGATTTGGGCAAGTTTTTCAGTGGGGGTTGTTGATGAAGTTGAAGATTTTATCATGAGTGCCGGTTGCTTCCGCGTTGCGCAGGACCTTCACCCGTTCCACCAAGATTTCGTCATTTCCAGCAGCAAGAAGCGCCATGCTTTCTGACACAAAATCGGCCAGTGGCATCGAATTCGGGTTCATACTCTGGCCCGCCATAAGTTCGGTTGCCACTTGTGGCGGCGCCAATTCTAATACGCGAACCGATGTTTCCCGCAATTGGAACCGCAGCGATTGGGTATAGGAGTGCAGCGCGGCCTTTGTAGCGCTATAAGTTGGCGTTATGGCCAGAGGCACAAATGCCAAACCAGATGTCACGTTGATGATGGTTGACGCAGCCTGTTTGCGCAAATGCGGCAGCAAAGCTGCTGTCAGCCGGATGGGCCCAAGAAGATTGACTGCAATTGTCTCTTCAGCAGCCGAAACGTCAACCGGCTCATTGTTCAACATTTCAGGCTTCATTATGCCTGCATTGTTGATGAGCACGTTCAAATTTGGATGCTCGCGCACGACTGTCGTAGCAAAGGCGGTGATGGCAGCCGGATCGGCAACGTCAAGAACATAGGACGCCATGCCCGGATGGGCTGCGACAATATCTTTGAGAGCGTCTGCGCGACGGCCTGCAATAATCACGTGGTTTCCTGCCTCGTGCAGCGCCACTGCCAGAGCATGACCAATGCCAGAGTTGCCGCCGGTAACGAGGATGGTGTTGCCTTGCATTTTCATTGTGATGTTCCTGATTTCATTTGCAATGCAGCCCAAATAAACTATTACTCACTAATCGAAAGTAGGCACTTAAAAGATTTATACTTACCAAAAAGAGAGTGTAAAATGGCGGCGGCGGTTATGAAAATGAACATTGAGCCTGAGTTAGAGACACGCAATGGCGCTGCTGTTTTGGAGGCGTGCCAAACTACTGATCCAGATGTGGCGGCTCTCGCCAATGAGGTGATCGGGCGCATAGCCGACAAGTGGACGATGATTATTTTAGAAACTTTGAACGAGCACAAAACTTTGCGCTTTACGCAGCTTGGTCATTTGGTCGGGGGCATCAGCCAGAAGATGCTGACACAAACATTGCGGCAAATGGAACGCGATGGCTTGGTGACACGGCTGGTTTATCCGGTGGTGCCGCCGAAAGTGGAGTATAGTCTCACCGAGCTTGGCGTAACGCTAGGTGCTGCGTTTTGCGGGGTTTGGCTATGGGCAGAGGAAAACCTGGCAAAGATCGAAGCTGCCCGCTTGAAATTTGACGGACGCGCTAAACTTTAAAATGGATGGATCTCCTTACACTCAATGCTAATTTTACACCAACGCGGGCTGCTGCTTTAGAGCGTCTGGCTGCCTTTGTGCCCAATGCGGGTTCAAAATATGCTGACAAACGCAATTTCGATTTTGGGCCGGAAGATCGCAGCAATATTTCGGCTTTGTCGCCGCATATCCGCCACCGGCTGATTTCCGAACATGAAGTTTGCGCCGCGGTGCTTAAAACATTCGCGCCTTCAACGGCAGAAAAATTCATCCAAGAAGTGTTCTGGCGCACCTATTGGAAGGGCTGGCTGGAAATGCGGCCCGCGCTTTGGTCGCGCTATAACGGTGAACTCGATGAGGCGCTGACACTGATCAAACGCAATTCAGGTTTGCGCAAAGTCTATGAGCAGGCCATTACGGGCCGCACCGGCAATGAGGCGTTTGATGCCTGGGCAGAAGAACTTATTGAGACGGGCTACCTCCACAACCACAGTCGGATGTGGTTTGCCTCAATTTGGATTTTTACCCTGCGGCTGCCATGGCAGTTAGGTGCTGATTTTTTCTACCGGCATTTGATGGACGGCGACCCTGCTTCCAACACATTGTCATGGCGCTGGGTGGCGGGTCTGCAAACGCGCGGCAAAACCTATTTGGCGCGGGCGTCAAACATCCACGAATACACCAATGGCCGCTATCGCCCGGACGGTTTGGCGCGCGAAGCGGGTCCGCTGGATTGGGACAACCCGCCATCAGCTGGACCGCTGAACTACCGCAAAGTGCCCAGTGGTGAGCCGAGTTTGCTGTTGGTGACTGAAGAGGATTGCAACCCTGACGTGCCAAAGGGTGCAAAAGGTTTTGTAACATGGCAATTGACCGCTGAGCGATCCGTTTTGGAAGTCGGTGAAAAGCCGCAAGCATTTGCATCCAGTGCCTTGGGTGATGCAGCCGGGCGTTTGGCCAAGACCTTAACCGGGAATGGTGCGTGTGAGGGCAGTGGCTCAGTTGAAAATATCATTGAGGTTGCGAAGGCTCTCAATGTCCGCGAAATTGTGACTATGCATGCGCCGGTTGGGCCAGTTGAGGATGGTTTGAAGGCTTTGGAAAAAGCCGCAGCGCCGCACGGCATTGAGCTAAAATGTGTCACCCGTGAATGGGACAGGTTGGCTTGGCCGTCAGCGTCGCGCGGATTTTTCAATTTGAAAGAAAATATTACTGATTTGTTACGGTTAAACCACCTTTTATGAGTTTAGCTGGATTGGCCCTTCATTGTGACAAAGGCTTGTGACAGACTCATCCGAAGTTTGTCTTGTTGGGCCAAATTATGAGTGACGACAATATTGAAGTTGCGGAAGATAAAAAGGCAGCAAAGGCAGAGTTAAAGGCCGCCAAGAAGGCTAAAAAAGCCGCTAAAGAGGCCGAAAAGCTGGCTGAGCGGGCCAAGCGTAAAGCCGAAAAGCAGGAGCGGAAGCAGGCTTCGGAGGAAAATTCGCCCGCACCGGATTTGAAACACAAGGTAATTGGCAAGAAGTCGAAGGCTTCCAAAACAAAAACCAAACCAATGTTTGCCAACGCCGTAAGCCTCGGCGCAAAACTGCAAGCTGTCGCAAGGCTGGCGCGGGGTCATTTGGCAAGCCAGCTGCTTGAACACGGTCTTTATGCAGGCCAAGAACAAGTGTTATTTATACTTGATGAATACGGACCAGTTTCGTTGGCGGAACTTGCTGATAAGCTGGATGTGCGTGCGCCGACCATCACAAAAACCGTCACACGTATGGAGGCACAAGCGTTTTTGTCACGCGCGGTTTCCCGCGATGATGCGCGCTCGATCATCATTGCTCTAACGCCGGAAGGCCGCCACGTGTTGAAAATCTGCCGCCGGATTGTGGCTGATATTGAGGTTAATACTTTTTCTGTTTTGGACGGGCCGGAATGCGAGAGCTTGGACAAAATGCTGGATTTGGTCTTTTCGCAAATTAAAGACGTCAAATGAGGGCTTTCCGCCTTCAACAGCACCTTGCGACTTCCCTAATTTACAATTTAAACTGTTTAGATTGAATATCCCTTGGGATGTTTGGGGGGAGGGTTTGTTTGCGTGTCTCGAAAAATCAAATTGTCAGATATTGCCGAGGCACTCGGTGTTTCAACCGCCACGGTTTCATTGGCCCTGCGCGATAGCGGTTTGGTAGCAGCCTCCACGAGAGACCGGATAAAAGACTACGCCCGCGAAATGGGCTATATCTATAACCGGCGCGCCGCCAGTTTGCGTACGTCAAAGTCCGGTCTGGTTGGTGTTTTGGTGCAAGACATCATCAATCCGTTTTATGCTGAAATTCTTCACGCCATTGAAATTGAGCTTGAACGCTCCGGCCATACGTTTTTGCTGTCGAACCATAATGATGATTTGGAAAAGCAGCGGCGCGGGCTGGAAACCCTGCTGCAACTCGGCGCGGATGGAGTGATTATCTCACCGGCCATTGGCACCCCCGCGTCTGAAATTGAAATGTGCGAAAAAAATGGTATGCCGTGCGTGCTGATTGCGCGAACTGTCGATGGCGCAAAGGTTCCGGTTTTGCGCGGCGATGATGCGTTTGGTATCGGCCTTGCGACCAATCATTTGATTGCGCTCGGGCATAGGCACATTGCGTTTATAGGCGGCACAGATGAGACATCGACGGGCCGTGAGCGCTATCGCGGCTATAGCGTGGCGATGAAAAGCGCCGGCCTTCAAGTGCGTGCAGATTGGCGTATCATCGGGCCGCGCACGAGACGCGCCGGATTTGATGCAACCGCGGAATTTTTG
>JANMFT010000294.1:0-12052 GCA_031374255.1 Limoniibacter sp.
GCTCACTTTCGCGAGTTTTGCTTCGTGTATTGTGCGCTCAACATCCATGATCATTGTTGAGTTAGCGCTGACGCAAATCAGTCCAATACCGGCAGCCTTACAGCCTGCAATTGTGTCGGGGCCGATCACAGGCATATCTGCACGCAGCTCTTGGCCGGGTTTTGCAATCTTAATCAAAACGAGTTTGGCCCGCGAGTTGATACGCCCGGTTGCCCGCAAAGCAGCAACACGTGCCAGCATTTGGTCGGTTCCTTCAATACCTTCAACTGCAATGACCCGCCTGCCAAAAGCAACAACAGCTTGCCCGATATCATGGGTGCCGATAATCACCGCCGCATGAACGCCCGCCGCTATGGTCGGGTTTAACGTAGTAAAAGGTTTAGTGCCCGAAATAACGCCGTAGGCCGCCACATGGTCAGGCAGAATGTCGTGTGCGCCGACCATAGAAATTCCGTGCCGCTCCAACAACCGCACCAAAGTTGCCAGCAAACCATCATCGCCGCGCGTTAAAGCCAACGCGATCGAAGGCAACGAAGACCACAAAGAAACCGGCACGCGCAGAGCAGCCACATTCGGCCGGCGTTTCACACCTCCCGCAAAAATGAGGTGCGTCGTTCCGCTCATTTTGAAAAACGGCAGCGCGTGCGCTATTTTTTCGAGTGAAAGCTCTATCCCGTTATAAACATTGAGAGCCGGGTCGGCTTCTCCCGCAATTCTGGCGATTTGCAGTGGCACACCTTCTGCAGTCAAGCGCTCGGCAAGAGTGATGGGGAGCAAGCCGCTGCCAGCAACGATACCATAACGTTTGCCTTGAATTATCATTCAGAAGAATTCACCTCAGAAAGTGCATTGTTTGCAAATTTCATGATGGGCCGTTTTCCACCGGCTGCAAGAAATGAAACCACTACTGCACTTAAATGATCTTCAGGCGGGTTGGCGATGGCATTCTGTTTACGTTCTTCAAATGAACCGTCACCCAGAAAAATACTCCGCACTGTATGCCTCAGCGCATGAAGCTCTGACTTTGTTGCGCCGCGGCGTTTCAGGCCGATAATGTTAATCCCGCCAAGCACGTTGTTCCGGTCAACAGTCCCAAATGGAATAATGTCCTCACGCAGCGCCACCAGACCACCTACCATGGCGCCCTCTCCAATTCTGATGAACTGGTGGCAACCCGATAGCCCGCTCATGAAAACGCGGTCTCCGACTTGGCAATGTCCGGCAAGAATTGCATTATTTGCGAAAATGACATCACTTCCAACAATACAATCATGCGCGATATGCGTACCAACCATCACCATAACGCGGTCGCCGACGATGGTTCTACCGCCGCCGCCAATTGTTCCGGTATTCATTGTGACATGTTCGCGAATATCGCAATCAGCACCAATAAACAGCGAAGTACGCTCACCCTTATAGCTGATGGATTGTGGTGCCCCGCCCAAGGATGCAAACGGTGCAACCCGGGTGCGGGTCCCGATTGTCGTTAAACCGGCGACGCAAACATGAGCGGTTAGGCAAACACCTTCTTCAAGCACCACGTCGGGGCCAACAACGCAGTGTGGCCCGATTTTAACGCCAGCGGAAATCTTGGCACTGGCATCAACGACGGCAGTTGGGTGAATATCAATTCCGGATGTCAATTAGAATCGCCGATCATTGCCGTAAGCTCAGCTTCAGCAACCTTCATACCGTCAACCATGCCGACGCAGGCATATTTCGAAACAGCCCCGCGCTGTTTCAGCAGCGTAACGTGAAGTTCAAGTTGATCGCCCGGCACAACCGGTTTTCTGAATTTGCAGTTGTCAACTGACATAAAAAATACCGCTTTAGGCGCAGTGCCGCCTTGCGCAAGAATAGTCAGTATACCTGCAGTTTGCGCCATCGCCTCAACAATTAACACGCCCGGCATAATCGGTTGGCCTGGAAAGTGACCCTGAAAATGCGGTTCGTTGATTGTGACGTTTTTTATACCGATACCAAATCGGTTGCTATCAATGTTTTTGACGCGGTCAACCAGCAAAAATGGATAGCGATGCGGCAGCAGTGCCAAAATTTTTTGGATATCTATCGTGTCAAGCTGCAAGGTGATGCCTCTTAGGATTTGGACTCTTTAGCCGCAAGTGCGCGCAAAGTTGCGATTTCGCGAAAATACTCTCGTATAGCTTTTGCCGGAGCGCCGCCATAGCGTGCACCAGCAGGCACGTCTGTCATGACACCGCTCGCTGCAGCAATCATCGCACCATCGCCAACGTTAATGTGGTCTGCAATGCCTGCGCGGCCGCCTAGCATAACGCCGTCGCCAATTGTCACGCTTCCAGAAATGCCAACATGGGCTGCCAAAGCGCAATGGCGACCAATCCTCACATTATGAGCAATCTGCACCATGTTATCGATTTTAGTGCCCTCGCCAATCACAGTGTCATCCAAACTGCCGCGGTCAACGCAGCTGTTTGCACCGATTTCGACGTTGTTTTGGATGATAACCCGGCCAAGCTGAGGCACTTTTTCAAGGCCGCGCGGCCCTGCAGTATAGCCAAACCCATCATGTCCGATTTGAACACCCGGGCCTATAATAACATTGTCGCCGATGTGCGCGCACTGAATGCTGGCGTTGGCACCAATATCGCAATTGCGCCCGATTGTTGAGCCTGATGCAATAGTAGCGCCGGAGCCGATGCGGGTTCCGGTGCCGATTTCAACTGTTTCGCCAATGACTGCGCCCGGCGCAATTGAAACACCATCTTCCAACCTGGCACTTGGGTGAACATAAGCGCCTGTTGAGTTCATGAGGCATCCGCCAAATAGTGGTGAGCGTAGTGCCTGCGGGTAAAGCGCGCGGGTAACACGATTAAAGGCCAAAGCAGGGTTTTGAACAATTAGCGCAAAGCAACTCTCTGGAACATCAACTGCCATATCGGGTGTGCAAAACACCAGAGCATCTTTCAACGCGCGCAGTTCACCGCGTTGTTTTTTGCTTGCCACGAAGGTGACGTCGCCAGCGCGGGCACTGTGTATTGCGCCAACAGTTCCGAATTTTTTGTCAGACGGCTTGCCATTGAAAACAGCACCAGAAAAAACCTCTATCTCATTGATAGAAAACGAATTTTCAGCTTTGAAAAACGAAACAACAGACATGTGGCAAACCTGTTGTTTGTGCCGGGTCTCACCCGGCACTCAAACTTTAGAAGCGTGTTGAAATACCGAATGAGAACTCACGAACCTTGTCGGTTGCCTCTTTCTGCACTGGAATGGCGTAATCAATGCGCAGTGGGCCGAAAGGTGATGCCCAAGCTATGCCGACACCAACTGATGCGCGAATTGATGAGTCAACACTGGTAAGCGTTCCAGGCAGATCATTGCCGTAAATTGTAGCAGCGTCAGCGAACACGGCCCCACGCAGGCCAAATGATTCCGGAACGAGCGGAAGCGGGAACTGCACTTCGGCGGTGCCCTTGAAGTAAGTGTCTCCGCCTACGTGTTGGCCGGCAACTGTATCGAACGGGCCAATACCGTTAGAATCAAAACCGCGAATGATTTGTGTGCTTGAACGGAACAAATCAGCGTTTCGTATTCCATTAGTGCCGATACCTTCAATATGACCACCAGCCGCTGTTGCTACTGCAACAATATCCAAATCTTCGGCAAGCAAGTAATAATAAGTGCCGGTACCAGTAGCTTTCACAAAGTTGGCATCGCCGCCAATACCTGCATACTCAAGCGTGCCGCGAACGAACAGACCATTTCGCGGGTCGTTGCGGTTATCGAGAGTGTTATAAATCAACGATGCGCTGAGTGATGACTTTGTCCAGCTGCCCTGATTGATCAAACTATCAATCTGCGCGGTTCCCGTGCACGTTGCAGATACGACCTTACACTCGTAGGTCTCTGACGAATAATTGTAAGCAACCAGCGAGCTCAGAGCATCTGTGATTGGCAGACCAAAGCGAATTGTAGCGCTTTGTGTTGCAGTGTCGTAGCCGTTGCCTGTCAACGCGCCAGCCGAATACTCTTTCGTAGCACGCTGGATATCAAATCCGGCTGATATGCGCGAACCCATCAAATAAGGCTCGGTGAATGAGATTGTGTATGTGCGCGAATCGGTCGAGCCGCCAACAGCAAGTTTCAAAAACTGGCCACGACCAAGGAAGTTGCGCTCTGAAATTGAGCCTTCCAATTGAACGCCTTCGGCATCACCGCCAATGGCATAACCAGCACCAATACCGATATCGCCTGTGGATTGATCTTCCACGTCAACAACAATCACCACGCGGTCAGGCTCAGAGCCGGGAACCGAAGAAATGTTGACGCGGGCAAAGAAACCCAATGCTTCCAAGCGCTTACGCGCTTTTTGGATGACAAACTGGTTAAATGCGTCGCCTTCAGACACATCAAACTCGCGGCGGATAACAAAATCGCGCGTACGGTCGTTGCCACGGATCTCAATACGTTCAATGTAAACGCGCGGGCCTTGGTCTATGGTGTAGGTGATCGATATTGTATTGTCGGTGAAATTGCGGTCGCCACGCGGCGTTACCTGCGCAAAGGCAAAGCCTTGGTTGGCCAGCCGCTCTGAAATCGCAATCAACGTATTTTCAACATCGCGGGCGCTATACACCTTGCCTTTGGTTGTTTTAATCAAACCGGCAAGCGCTGCGGTATCAACACCTTCAACTGTGCTGTCGATCGTGATTTCACCGAAATTATAGCGGTTGCCTTCTTCAACGGTGAACGCCACGTTGTAGGCGTTATCTGCGGCATCAAACTCGCCTGTGCCCGAAACAACCCTAAAGTCAGCATAGCCGCGATTGAAATAATATTGGCGCAATTTGTCTTCGTCGGCGCGCAATTTATCGTCGGAATAAATATCATCGCGGAGCAGCTTGGATAGGATGTTGCTGCGTTTGGTATTCACCACACCGCGGAGGCGGCTGTCGCCAATTGCATCATTGCCGGAAAATGACACCGAGTTAATTTTGGTGCGTCCACCTTCCGAGATATTAAATACAACGTTCACGCGGCCATCGCCGGCATCCATGGTCTCGCCGGTGACTGTTACATCATTGCGGCCGGTCGCACGATAGGCGTCACGGATAGCTTCAATGTCAGCATCAAGTGCTGATTGGGAAAACGGGCTGCGCGGCTGCAATTGCACACGTGCTGCCAAGTCTTTGTCTTTAATCTTTTTGTTGCCTTGGAAAATAGGCTGCGCAACGACGGCCTGCTCAACAACGGTCACAACCAAAGTTGAACCTGACTGGCTAATATTGACGTCAGCAAAAAGACCCGTGTTAAACAGTGCCTTTGTTGCAGCATCAATGTCAGCGGCAGAAAAACTCTCACCTGACTTGATGCCCAAATAGCTGCGAATCGTATCTGCTGAGACGCGCTGATTACCACGCACATCAACACGCGCGAGAGTGGCAGCATAAGCAGAACTTGAGGCAAATAATGATGCGGGCACCGCCAATGTTATCAGGCTGGCGCCGGAAAGCATTGCGAACAGGGCAGTTTTAAGTTTGCGCGAATTGGGCTTCATAGGCCTTCATTCATCCTATCTGGGAAGTTAATGGGAAAAACCATATCTTCCGAGTTTACACAACACCCGACGGGCGCACGAGATTCTAGTCTTGAAGCACAAGACGCAAATTGTCCTATGCCGTGGAAATTTGATTCAAGCAAGGCTTACAGTTAATTCCTGTTTACTCTCTGGTCATAAGTTGCGTTTTGGACACGCATTTCTGCCAGCATGGTAAAGCAATGGTTTCGTTTTGTGGCAATTTTACTGTTCTGCAAATTACGCCTCAACACGCAATCAAATCGTTCCAGAGCACAAAAGCTATAAACCCCATCACCGCAAAAAAGCCAATTTTGTAAATCCACTCTTGAATTGCGTCCGGCATTGGCCTGCGCGTCACGGCTTCAATGCCGTAAAGCATGAGATGTCCACCATCCAGCGGCGGTATTGGCAACAAATTCATAATACCAATACCGATGGATAGAAATGCTGTCAGCGTAATCAACCAATCGGGCCCTTTTTCTGCCGCTTGCCCCGCCATTTTTGCAATTTTGACCGGCCCGCCCAATTGGCAGCGGTCCTCGCGTCCGGCTGCAAACCGTTTTAGAAAAAACAAAGTCCGCTCGATTGTGCGTTCAGTTTCCTTATAGGCCGCGCCAACCGCCTCGAGCGGGCTCAGTTTTTCAATTCGAAAGTTTTCGGGACTGTCATCGGCCACAACACCAATAATTCCGAGCTTGACCTTATTGCCTAAAGCGTCGGTCTCCTCCCTCAGCTCGGGAACAATCGTGAACGTAATCTGCTGGCTGTTTCTTTCAATCACAAAATCAACCGGGTCCCCGGCGCGTGCATTCACAACGTTTTGAACATCAATAAATGTGTTCACGTTGCGACCACCAGCTTGCACAAAACGGTCGCCCGCCTGCAAGCCTGCCGCAGCGGCAGGAGAGTTGAGTTGGACCGATGCAACGAGAGGAGCGACATATCGTTTGCCCTCAATAGCAAAAAACACTGTCAAAATAACAATTGCCAATATGAAATTCGCCACGGGGCCAGCCAAAACCGTTGCTGCCTTTTTCCATAAAGACTGAACTTGAAATGCACTGGCGCGCTCTTCAGGTGGCAGCGCCAAAAGCTCCTCAGTGTTTGGAGCACTTGAAGCACCAACGTCTCCAACGAATTTAACGTAGCCGCCGAGCGGTATTGCGCATAATTTCCAGCGTGTACCGCGTTTATCGTCAAATCCGAATATCTCAGGGCCAAAACCAATCGCAAAGGCTTGCACGCCGATTCCGCACCAGCGACCCACCAGATAGTGACCCATTTCGTGAATGAACACGACAACCAGCAAGACAGCAAAGAATGGTAGCAAAGTGCCAATAACCAGACCTCCAGCTGATGAAAGGAGAGAATTCAGCAGTTCCATGGCGTGTGCAATCCAGTCAGAAAAACTTGAAAATGATAAAAAGAGCTATCGCGGCGGGCATAAGGCCATCAACACGGTCAAACATCCCGCCATGCCCGGGGATAATAGAACCAGAATCTTTAACGGCAAACCGGCGTTTTAAGTAGGATTCGAACAGATCACCGGCTTGGCTTATGCCGCTGACGATTGCAGCAACAATCATTGCCGCCATCGGGCTGAGAACACCCGTCAGGCCGGAGACAATTACTGCGCAGACCATGGCTATCAACAACCCGCCTACTGCGCCAGATTGCGTTTTGCCCGGTGATATTTTGGGTGCCAGTTTTGGACCGCCAAGTCTGCGTCCGACAAAATAGGCGCCGATGTCCGTGCCCCAAACGATGGCAAACAGCAGCAGAAGCAACGCAATACCGTTTTCTATGTCCCGCAGTCCAACGAGCGCTATTGCGGCAAGTCCGCAATAAGTCACAGCAGCGGCAGTCCAATTGGCGGTTTCGCGCGTCGTCATTTTGGTGGAAACATGGGCGAGTGCCGCAAAGATAATCAGCACGGCTCCTGCTGCCGAAGTTCCGAAAAATACCAAAACGATCAGCGACAATAGCATAATGACCGCCGCCCTTATCCGCGCGCCCTCAAAAGCGTTCAGCCCGATAATAGCCGTCCACTCCAAAAACACGATGAATGCCATCAACGAAACAAAAACCGCAAACATCCATCCGCCCAACCAAACTTCAACGAAGGCCAAGGCCGCAAGAATAAGAGCCGAAAACACGCGCAAGCGAAGTTCTGAAGGCTTGGCTGCCATCAGCTCGCCACTTCAATCGGAACGACGCCACCATAACGGCGCTCGCGGTTGGCATAAATGGTCAGTGCTTGATCAAAATGGGTGCGGTCAAAATCGGGCCAAAGCACCGGCAAAAACACAAATTCGCTATACGCGGCCTGCCAGAGCAAAAAATTTGATAGCCGCTGCTCGCCACTGGTACGGATAATCAAATCAGGGTCCGGCAAATCCGGCAAATCCAAATATGCCGCCAAATGCAGTTCAGTGAGGGCATTTGGCTCAATTGCGCCGGCCTTGGCGCTCTCAGCCAATTTTTGCACGGCCCGCATAATCTCGTCGCGTGCGCCATAGTTGAATGCAATTACCAGTGTCAATTTTGTGTTATTTCGCGTCAGGTTTTCGGCCTCTTCAATCAAGCCACGTAAATCTGGCGCAAGACTGATACGCTCACCAATAGCGCGCACTTTCACGCCATTTTTGTGCAGCTCGGCCAGATCGCGTCGCACAAACAGTTTGAGCAAACCCATCAGTTCAGAAATTTCGGCAGCGGGGCGTTTCCAATTTTCAGATGAAAACGCGTATACTGTCAGGACTTCAATGCCGATATCACCCGCGATTCGCACTGCTCTACGCAATGCTTCCACGCCCCGCCTATGGCCCTCAAACCGCGGCAGGCCGCGCGCTGTAGCCCAGCGGCCATTGCCGTCCATAATAATAGCAACGTGCCGGGGAACCGCGCTTTGACCGCCACTCATGCCCATCTGCGCCTTGCCCTCCCAATCAAAAGCCGGTCAAACCTGCATGATTTCAATTTCTTTATCACGCATCAACTTGTCGATATCGACAATGATCTGGTCTGTGATTTTCTGGACGCGCTCTGATTGCTTGCGGTTTTCATCTTCGCTGATGATATGGTCTTTTTCAGCTTTTTTGAGTGCATCATTGGCATCGCGGCGCACATGACGAGCAGCCACCCGGGCGTTTTCAGCATAGGTGTGCGACAGCTTCACCATGCTTTTACGGCGCTCCTCGTTCAGCTCCGGCAGTGGGATACGCATTGATGCACCCTCAGTGATGGGGTTAAGGCCCAATCCGGATTCGCGTATGGCTTTATCAACAGCGCCTGCCAAACCGCGATCCCACACTTGTACCAACAGCATACGCGGTTCGGGCGCTGTTACAGTTGCGCATTGGTTGAGGGGCATTGACGAGCCATAGGCAGTCACATTGATGGCATCCAGCAAGTTGGCAGACGCACGGCCCGTGCGGAGCGATGCCAAATCAGTGCGGAAAGCAGAAATTGCGCCATCCATGCGGCGCTGAAGGTCTTTAAAATCAATACCATCGGGCATTTTTCTAATCTCTCGTGTTTGGTATGTTAGCCTGCATCTCTTACATGGGTGGCGCGGCCGCGGCCCGACAAAATCTCAGTCAATCCGCCTGCCTCGTGAATGGAATAGACCACAATCGGGATCTTGTTTTCACGCGCTATTGCGACGGCTGCCGTATCCATTACAGCCAGACCACGTTTCAGCAGTTCTTCATGGGTAATGGTTTCAAACCGTGTCGCATCGGGGTTTTTCTTTGGGTCGGCATCATAAATGCCATCAACCTGCGTACCTTTAAACAAGGCATCCGCATTAATCTCGGCGGCACGCAATGCTGCTGCGGTATCTGTCGTAAAATACGGGTTTCCAGTGCCTCCGGCGAAAATCACAACTTTACCATCAGCCATATACGACATCGATTTTTGGTGGCTGAACGCCTCGCAGATTTGCGGCATGGCGATTGCTGACAAAACCCGCGTTTCAATTCCGCGCTTTTCAAGTGCCGTGCGCATGGCAAGCGAATTGATCACCGTTGCCAGCATGCCCATATGATCGCCGGTCACACGGTCACCGCCGCGTGACGCAACGGCCACACCACGGAAAATATTTCCGCCGCCGATCACTACGCCAACTTCAACGCCCATAGCCCGCGCATCAGCAATATCGCCTGCGATTCGGTCAGCAACATCAACGTCAATGCCAAAGCCTTGCTTGCCCATGAGCGCCTCGCCTGAAGCTTTGAGCAAAATACGTTTAAAAACTGGCTTCGAAGACATGGATGAACTCAGAACTGAATCGCTTAACGGCGCATGATTACGCGCGATACAACAAGGGCACCGCGTTGTCACGCGATGCCCTAGATTGTGCAAGATAAATCCAGAACTTAAGATATTTTGGCCGTCAATCGCGGTCCAAAAATTTTGCCAATTGGCAACAAAATCACCGCCAATCCGGCAAAAATCACGAGCGAACCTAATAATCTTATTGGCGAAAGGGTTTCGCCCAGCACAAGCCACGCTGACAATCCCCCAAACACCGGCACGAGCAAAGCGAATGGCGCAGCGGTTCCCGCCGGATAGGACGCCAAAAGCTTTCCCCAAATCGCAAAGCCGAACCAAGTTGACAAAACAACGGTATAGGCAATCGCACCGACAGTGATCAGGTGGATATGGGTCAGCGAATAAGCGATTTGCTGGGTGCCTTCAAAAATCAAAGACAGGATCAACGCTGGAATAATTGGAACCAAACTTGCCCAGCACACTCCCGCCAACGTCCCAAATCCGGCATCCGGCCCTGCTTTTCGCACAGTGAAATTACCATAGGCCCAAGTGCTTGCTGAGAGCACAATGAATACCATGGCTATTACCGGGATGGATGTGCCCTGCCCGACTGTGGCAGCGATTGTGGACAAGCCGGCTAAAGCCAACGCGCCGCCGATATATTGCTTGGTTGAAGGCCGCTCACCCAAGAAAATGATCGAAAAAAGAATTGTGACAAAAACCTGCAATTGAAGCGTTACAGACGACAGGCCCGCTGGCATCCCCAGTTTCATTGCGACAAAAAGCAAGACATATTGCCCGAGAAACGACGTAGAGCCAACGATGATCAATGCTTTCCAGCTCATACCTTTCGGCTTTGGCAGGAACAAAACCGGCAGACAGGCGAAGATGAACCGCAATGCAGTGAGTAAAATTGGCGGCACATCGAGGAGCGCGTATTTCAAAACGACAAAGTTAAAGCCCCAAATGGCGGTCGTGATAATGCCTAGAATTATATGTTGCCAACGCATAACCGATTCCAATTCTGTTGGCTTGGCCTAGCGTTTTGAATTGCGTCGCAACAGACAACACTTTGTCATGATGGCAAAACAAAACGATCAAGTTTAGCGTTGGCCAAACCGGATCGTTATTTTGTAGTTTAACAAAAAAAGGCAGATTACCCGCGAACGGCGGCAGCCACTTCCGCAGCAAAATCAACTTCTTCTTTTTCAATGCCTTCGCCAAGCGCCATGCGCACAAAGCCGGTGATCTTGGCCGGTGCGCCAATTTTGCCTTCGGCTTCTTTCAGCGCCTGCTCTACTGTCAAATCAGGGTTGATCACGAATGCCTGCTTGATGAGCGCAACTTCCTCATAGAACTTGCGCATACGGCCTTCGACCATTTTTTCAATAATCGCTTCCGGCTTGCCAGATTGACGGGCCTGATCTGCAAAAATCGCGCGCTCGCGGTCGGCAACGGCCTGTGGGATATCATCAGGCGTCAAACCGGCGGGGTTGGTTGCAGCAACGTGCATCGCAACCTGGCGGCCAAAGGCGCGCGCAGCATCGACATTACCGGTTGTCTCAATGCAAACCAGCACACCGATTTTGCCGAGGTTTTGAATCTCCGGTGACACAGCATTATGCATATAAGTTGCAACAACGCCGGGATGCGCGGTGAGTTTGGCTGAGCGGCGAAAGCTCATGTTTTCACCAATGGTGGCAATCGCATCGCGCACCAATTCCGTAACGTTTTTGCCCGTGCCAAGCACAGGCGCAACAGCAACTGCTTCGGTGGTGCCGTCGGTCGGCATCGCAGCGGACGCAATCGATGTCACCATGCCTTGGAAGCCTTCGTTGCGGGCAACGAAATCTGTCTCGGAATTGACCTCTACAACCACGGCCATATTGCCTTCATGGGCAATACCGATCAGGCCTTCCGCGGCGGTGCGTCCGGCTTTTTTATCGGCTTTAGAAATGCCTTTTTTGCGCAGCCAATCAAGCGAGGCTTCCATGTCACCGTTGTTTTCGGTGAGCGCGTTTTTGCAATCCATCATACCGGCGCCGGACATGTCGCGCAGTTTTTTTACGTCAGCAGC
Organism: Limoniibacter sp.; assembly: GCA_031374255.1. GTDB lineage: Bacteria > Pseudomonadota > Alphaproteobacteria > Rhizobiales > Rhizobiaceae > JALOTE01. The sequence continues at coordinate 11,913 of JANMFT010000294.1, forward strand.
AGAAATCGACATTTTGTCTCTCTTGCGTTTTCTTGTGTGGGGTGAGGCTCAAAATTGAACCGGTTTAAACAGCAATGCCGGGTTCTAGCCCCGGCACGCTTCAATTTTACGAAAGAGCGTTCCGATTATGCGTCGGCGAG
>JANMFT010000349.1:0-2405 GCA_031374255.1 Limoniibacter sp.
GGACGGCCAAGCATAACGACATTGATATGTTGAATGCCGCTTATGACGAATATCGCGCCGGGTTGACCGGTAAGTCTGTTGCTGCAACCCATGCCCCTGCGGAGTAACCGAAAATGAACATGACAGTGACCGCTACCGCTGAAGCCCGCGCGCAGATTAACAACGCGCCATCAATTTCCACGCCTTCCGTTGGGCAGCCAAAACTCATGAGTGTTGCTGATGCCAAAGCCATGAGCGTTGGCGACATGCGTGAAACATTTGCCTCGCACATCAACCCCGGCCAATTGCATTTTATGAAGCTTTTGGGATTTGACAAAATCAAGGTCGAGCGCGCCGAGGGCATGTACTATTACGACCAAAACGGGCGGAAAATTCTCGACTTTTTCGGCGGCTTTGGTTCGCTTGCATTCGGCCACAATCACCCGCGTTTGACCGCTGCCCGCAAGCAATTTCAAGACGAGCAGCGCCACGAAATTGCGATTGCGTTCATGTCGCAATACGCCGCCGCGTTTGCCAAAAACCTTGCCACCATTTCGCCCGGCGAATTGGATATGGTGTTTTTAGGCTCGTCCGGTTCAGAGGCGATGGAAGCCGCCATTAAGCTGGCCGAACGCGCCGCTGGCCCTAAGCGCCGCAAAATTGCTTATGCTGAAAATTCATTCCACGGCAAAACCAAGGGCGTGCTTACAATCACTGATGGCGCGCTTTATCGCGGTGAGTTTGAACTTACAGACAACACAGTTAAAGTGCCGTTCGGCGATATTGATGCTGTTGAACGCTTGTTTCAAAGCGACCCAGAAGTCGGCGTTATCGTGCTGGAAACAGTTCAAGGCGGTGGCGGCATTATTTCTGCGCCAACGACATATTGGCAGAAACTGCGCGCATTGTGTGACAAGCACAACGTGCTGTGGGTGGCTGACGAAGTGCAATGCGGTTATGGCCGTACCGGCAGGTTCTATGCGTTTGAACACCATGGTGTGGTGCCGGATATCACGGCATTGGCCAAATCGCTCGGCGGCGGCAAGGCTGCCGTTGGCGCGATGATTGCCAAGCGCGATGTCTACATGAAGGCTTACGGCACGCCGAAAACCGCAATGATCCATGCACAGGCCACATTTGGCGGTATGGGTGAAGCATGCGTTACCTCAATTGAAGCACTTAACGTGCTTTATGAAGAAGGCTTGATCGACAACACTGCTGATACCGGCGCTTATTTAATCGAGCGACTGCAAGCGATGCAGGCGAAATATCCGTCGCTTCTCAAAGATGTGCGCGGCCAAGGGTTTATGGTGGGCCTTGAATTCCACGATTTCAGCCAAGCGTTGCCGATGATGCTGCGCCCTGTGGTGGCACTGCTCGATGATAAGCTCAAAGGCTCGTTGCCCGGCTTCATTGGTTCGCATTTGCTCGCCGATCACGGCGTGTTGGTGGCGTTTACGGAGTATAATCGCAACGTCGTTCGGCTAGAGCCACCGTTGATCTGCACCAAAGCGCATGTCGATGAATTCATCACAGCATTCGACGAAGTGATGGGCCGCGGTATTGTGCGGATCGTGAAAGACTTCATTGCTCGTCAAGTGAAAAAATAATCTGCCACTCATTGTGGCAGAGTCACCCCGGCTTTTAACGAAATTGCATGGCAGGGCGTCAAGTTAAACTGGCTACGCCCTGCCATTGCTTTTGCATAAATCGCTTCCAAATCAAGCGTAGCCGCCGTGTATGGGCAAAGCGGAATCAAGATCACGTCGGTATTTGCGACCGCTTCAATCGTTTCAGCGTCAAGCTCCGGCACGGCGCGGAACGGGTCAGCCCCGATTGCTATATGCAAGGTAGCTTTTTTACCTGTTAGAAATGGAAACGGGTTGGTGAAATCCAAAGTCATAATGGTGTTGTAGGCGAAGCCTTTCGTTTCCAGTGCTTCTAACGCAACAACCGCATCTGACGCTGATTTCAGCCAAGCAATTTGAAAATCAGGGTCAGAGTAAAGAAGGGGCGAAGGCAGTTCGTTGGCTTTGGCGAAGTCTTTGAGGTCAGCCTGATCACCGGCATATTCACTTCGCATGAATTCAGCGCGGGCGAAATTTTCGGGCCGTACGGTGACATTATCAAGCGACTTCATTCCCGCAAAATCAAGGCTTTGATGTTTGAGCATTCCCGCGATTGCGCGTGCCGCGGCTTGGGTGGTGTTCGCAAAAGGAACCAAAACAATAATTGCCGCGAGGACTAACGCAGGCACAGAAACTTTGGGCTGAAACAGTTTTTTCATGACTAGTGGCAACGCACTTAAAACCGCGGGCCATAGGAAGATGAGTTCCTGCCCGCCCGTGTTTTGGCTTTCAAAAAACAACGCTGCCAGCAATATAATTGGCAACCAAAATGCAGGTTGGTTCAGCTTGCGGGCCTTC
>JANMFT010000350.1:0-3718 GCA_031374255.1 Limoniibacter sp.
CGGATTATGGGCATGTTTATGTCTCGTTTTGATCAGGGCAAACCCTGCTTGCATGTCAATCTTCCTGAAAATTTTATATGAGGCAAATCAAGTGTCATTTCCAGCCAAACCACTCGCAATCCACCTCGGGCCCAGTGCACGCATCCGCCGCACGCCGTTCTCAGACCGCGTCGAGGCGGCGGGCGTCAAAGGCTACACCGTTTATAACCATATGCTGCTGCCGACCATGTTCCGGTCGTTAGCGGAAGATTACGAGCATTTACGCACCGCTGTACAAATTTGGGATGTGGCGGTTGAACGTCAGGTCGAAATCACCGGCCCTGACGCCGCCAAATTGGTGCAGATGATGACACCGCGCGATCTAAGCAAAGCCGAAGATTTGCAGTGCCTTTATATCCCGATGACTGACCATGATGGCATGATGGTCAATGATCCGATCGCGATCAAATTATCATCTGACCGCTGGTGGCTTTCAATTGCTGATTCTGATGTTTTGCTCTGGGCCAAAGGTCTGGCTTACGGTATGAAACTCAACGTCCACTGCCAGGAACCCGATGTCTCGCCGCTGGCAGTGCAGGGTCCGAAATCAGATGCGCTCATGGCAAAACTGTTTGGTGAGGCTGTAACTAAACTTAAATTCTTCCGCTCCGGTTGGTTTGATTTTGACGGCCATACGGTTTTGATCGCCCGCTCCGGCTGGTCGCACCAAGGCGGGTTTGAAATTTATCTCGATGATGCGTCACTTGGCCATAAATTATGGGATGCGGTATCGGAGGCGGGCCAAGAATTTGACATCCGCCCCGGCTGCCCGAATTTGATTGAGCGCGTTGAAGCCGGGCTGGTGTCTTATGGCGGCGACGCCGGCAGCAAAAATAATCCCTATGAATTTGGCTTGGCCAAATATTGCCACCCTGAACGTGTGGATTGCATCGGACGTGAAGCGCTGCTGAAAATTGCTGCCAATGGCCCTGACCGTATAATCCGCGGACTTAAAGTTCATGCGCCGATGATTGCCGCCTGTGCCGGGGGCTGGCCGCTCACGCACAAAAGCGGGCACGCCGGAACAGTGACCGCAGCAGCGATGTCACCGCGATTGGGTGCCATTGCCATGGGCATGGTTGAGCGCGAATTTCTTGAACCGGACACGATGCTCGAAATCACAACACCTGACGGCGTGTTTCCAGCTAAAGTATCGCTTCTGCCGATGTAACCTTACCAGCTGCGTTTTGGGCCATTATCAATATGATAAAAACCGGAAGAATAGCGTTTCAAACCACCAACGCCCTTTTGCGCCGCCAAAAACGCACCAAGGCCGCGACTTGAGCCGTGCACGCGAAAATCGACCGCACGGCACCCGAGATGATAAGATTTGGAGCGCCCGCCAACGCGGGCATTTTTGGCGCGTGACCGTGCCGTTGAATTGACAGTGATCGGCCCAAACCGCGCCGCAACTTTTTTGATTACATTTTTCAAACTTCCAGGCACGCAATTGGATGGCGCGCTCCATTTAATGCGCTGACCGGCCGGAACCGCCGCCAATTCAAATGCATCCATAGCGTCAAATTCATTGGGTTCAAGAAAATGCTCTTCATCATTGAAAAGCGCAGGGGCCAAACTTTCCCATGGATTTTTCATTGGACCCGCCTGCGCTGCAATTGGAATATTCAAGCAAAAAAAGACAAGCAAAAATCCACGCAGAGCGTGCTTAAAACAGAGATTACCCATAATGAACTTCCGTCTCCAGAGGCGGCCGGGCGGATCACATAGATCGCAAATGCTCAGGGCCGACGTTTGGTTAATGGCAATGGTAAATGCCGTCGAATTAAAGGACGGTGTTGCATTTCAAACACGGTTAGAAAAGCATTAAATGAGTAACTGAAGTGCAATATTACGAAATATTACCAACATTTGAATAGAAATGTGCCGAATCAAACAAAGTTGTCGTAATATCGAAACATTAAGCAAAAATAGACTCGGGTCAACTGGAAAAAACTGAATAAATATTTAATCAAATAAGCACAAATTCACTAATACTTGTGACGTCGCATAATAGGCTCAAAAACCCCTCAAACCTGAATGCAATGGCTTGCAGCAACCAGCAGTCATGCTAACCCTAAGACAAACAGACAAGCCATGATTACCAAGGTCGCGGCACTGTCAGTCAAATGGGTGGAGAAATAATGTCTAAGACCTATCCGGTTTCCAAAGCCGCAGCCAAAACCGCACTGATCGATAATGACACCTACCAAAAATGGTACAAACAATCGGTCAAAGATCCTGAAGGCTTTTGGGATAAACACGGCAAGCGGATTGACTGGTTCAAGCCCTATACCAAAGTGAAAAACACCAAATTCACCGGCAATGTCTCGATCAAATGGTATGAAGACGGCCAGACCAACGTTTCCTATAACTGCATCGACCGCCATTTGAAAAAGCGCGGCGATCAGACGGCCATCATTTGGGAGGGTGACAACCCGTATGAAGACCGCAAAATTACGTACCGCGAGTTGCACGACCATGTTTGCCGGCTTGCAAATGTGATGAAGGCCAATGGCGTCAAAAAAGGCGACCGCGTCACTATCTATATGCCGATGGTGCCGGAGGCCGCTTTCGCTATGCTGGCCTGCACCCGTATCGGTGCAATCCACTCGGTCGTCTTTGGCGGGTTTTCACCGGATGCTTTGGCAGGACGTATTGTGGATTGCCGGTCAGATTTTGTGATCACCGCCGATGAGGGCCTGCGCGGCGGCAAAACAGTGCCACTTAAAGCCAATACCGATAAAGCCGTAACAATTGCGGCGCGCGATGGTGTCGTGGTGGCCAAGGTGCTCGTCGTCCGCCGTACATGCGGCAAGGTCGATTGGTTCGCCGAACGCGACCTTTGGTACCATGTCGAAGTGGCTCGCGCCAAACCGGAATGTGCGCCGGTAAAAATGCGCGCCGAAGACCCGCTGTTTATCCTTTATACGTCCGGCTCCACCGGCAAACCGAAGGGCGTTCTCCATACGACCGGCGGCTATTTGGTCTACGCCTCAATGACGCATGAATATGTGTTCGATTACCATGAAGGCGAAATTTACTGGTGCACTGCCGATGTCGGCTGGGTAACAGGCCACAGCTATATTCTCTACGGCCCGCTTGCCAATGGCGCGACCACACTGATGTTTGAGGGTGTGCCAAATTACCCGACAACATCCCGCTTCTGGGAGGTTATCGACAAGCATCAGGTAAACATTTTTTATACCGCCCCAACGGCTTTGCGGGCCTTGATGCAGCAGGGCGATGCGCCGGTAAAATCAACCTCGCGCAAATCCTTGAGATTGCTTGGCTCGGTCGGGGAACCCATCAACCCTGAAGCGTGGGAGTGGTATTATCATACGGTGGGTGACGCCCGCTGCCCCATCGTCGACACATGGTGGCAAACCGAAACCGGCGGTATTTTAATTTCGCCGTTGCCCGGCGCAACCACACTGAAACCCGGTTCAGCAACACGGCCTTTCTTTGGCATTCAACCGCAAATCGTTGACAATGAAGGCAATGTGCAAAACGACATGAAAGCCGAGGGCAATCTGTGCATAATCGATTCTTGGCCAGGTCAAGCACGCACGGTCTTTGGCGATCATGAGCGCTTTATCCAGACCTATTTTTCTACCTACAAAGGCAAATACTTCACGGGTGATGGCGCTCGCCGCGACGAAGACGGTGATTACTGGATCAC
>JANMFT010000369.1:0-17955 GCA_031374255.1 Limoniibacter sp.
TATGTCCAGCCGGGCGCCTTGAAGCAACGACGGTGCGGGCCCTTTGCTCTTTTCTGATGTCCAAAATCAGAGCTCAAAGAGGCTGCCCTCTTGCCAAATGTGCGACGGCTTACCCCGTTCAATCAATGGCAGACCACTGAATAAAGCTGGTTTGCGCTTGTCTCAAGCGCTGGCTCGCTACGCATCTGAACTGTTCTCTTGGCCACCGTCCATTGGTGGCTGAAAAGATCGGCTCGGGTGGGTTTCGCCATCATCTTGAACCCGTTTGCCGGAGTATAGACTCATGACCACACAACGCATCCGCGATTTCCTCGAAACCCGACGCCCGGACGGCCCATGCCTCGTGGTTGATCTCGACGTTGTGCGCGAGAACTATTCGGCCTACGCCCATGCGCTTCCTGACACCAAAATTTACTACGCTGTAAAAGCCAACCCAATGCCGGAAGTCTTGTCGCTTTTGGCGGGAATGGGTTCATCGTTTGATTGCGCCTCAGTGCCGGAAATCAAAATGGCGCTGTCGGCTGGCGCAACCGCCGACCGCATTTCGTTTGGCAACACCATCAAAAAAGAGCGCGATATTGCCACTGCTTTTGCTCTGGGTGTGCGCCTCTATGCTGTCGATGCCTTTGAAGAAGTTGAAAAAGTGTCCCGCGCTGCTCCCGGTGCCCGCGTTTTCTGCCGCATCCTCTGCGATGGCGATGGCGCAGAATGGCCGCTGAGCCGTAAATTCGGTTGTGAGCCCTCCATGGCAACCGCTGTTTTGGATCACGCCCGCCTCTATGGCTTGCAGCCTTGGGGCGTGTCGTTCCACGTTGGCTCACAGCAGGCCAACACAGGCGCTTGGGATGGCGCATTGGCGTCCGCTGCCCAGATTTTTGCCGAAATGGCAGAACGCGGCGTTGAACTTGGCATGGTCAACATGGGCGGCGGTTTTCCGACCCGTTATTTGAAAGATGTGCCGTCCGCTGAAGCCTACGGTGTTGCCATCCACGAGGCTTTGATGCGCCATTTCGGCAATAAAATGCCGGAAACCATCATCGAGCCCGGCCGCGGCATGGTTGGTTCTGCAGGCACCATCAAAGCCGAAGTGATTTTGGTGTCGAAGAAAAGCGCAACCGAAACCAACCGCTGGGTATATCTCGACATTGGCAAATTCGGCGGCCTTGCTGAAACCATGGATGAGTCGATCCGCTATCCGATCAAAACCATCCACGATGGCGGCGAAGTTGCGCCGTGCATTTTGGCCGGCCCAACCTGCGACAGCGCCGACGTGCTTTATGAAAAAACACCCTACCATTTGCCATTGGCTTTGACCGTTGGCGATGAAGTGTTGATCGAAGGCACCGGTGCTTACACCACCACTTACTCGGCGGTGGCGTTCAACGGTTTCCCGCCGCTTGCGACGTATTGCATCTAAACCCACAGTTTCGAAACCAACCGCGATTTTCATCGTAGATTGCAGGGCAACTCCCCTCCCCTTGAGGGGAGGGGTCAGGGGTGGGGGTAACCTTACCCATCGCGCTTGGGGCCTTACCCCCACCCTCGATCCCTACCCACAAGGGGGAGGGAGGAAAAGGGAGCACCACCCACATCCTTCATGGTGAGGACGCGCAAAGCGCGTGGACTCGAACCACGAAGGATGCGACGAGATTTCAGTTTTCTTTTTTATTGGCTGGCTTCCGGAAAGGAACCCGACTGATGTTTGCACACAACACCAACACCAAAACCCTGTTCACCGAAGCCGGGTTCACCATTCAGGTTGAGCGCACCGACCAGATTGTATCGCGCGAAAACCTGCTTGACCGCGTGATGGGCGAAGTGCGTTTCCGCCGTGCATCCGAGCGTATGCGTGAGGGCCGCTTGCCTGCGATTTCATTGAATGCAGTTGATGTGAACGGCAATGTCATCGGCACAGTTCGGCTTTGGCACGTAAAGGCCGAAGGCACGCAAGACGCGCTGATGCTTGGACCGCTTGCCGTTGACCCCGCGGTTCAAGGCCTCGGTATCGGCGGCGCATTGATGCGCTCGGCTCTCGCCCACGCCCGCAAAGCCGCATTCGGTGCGGTGATTCTAGTCGGTGACCCGGAATACTATGCACGCTTTGGCTTTGGAGCCGCGCTTGCCGCAAACCTTTCTATGCCCGGCCCTTTTGAGCGGCACCGGATGTTGGGGGTTGAGTTGCGGGCGGGCAGCTTGGCGAAAGCTAGAGGGTTGATTGCGCCTGCGGGCAAGAAAATTGATACCGCAAAAGTACTGCGCAAGGTTGCCGCTTAACTTATCAAACGCACATCCCCTTAGACTGTAAATGGCTGTGAAACTTAGAAAAGCAGTTTCGCAGCCAATCGTTTTGCTCTAAGGATAAGGCGCTTATCCAATTTCTTTGGCCAATCTGTCACGCAACCGAACTTTCCTAAGTGTAAATTTCAATCGATTAGATTTAAGTTTCGCGTGACACCAGCAGCAGATCATCATTATCATGACCAGCCAGATTATCCCCGTTGAACCCTTTGATTGTGTCGTCTTCGGCGGCACCGGCGACCTTGCTGAGCGCAAATTGCTGCCCGCTTTGTATCATCGCCAATGCGAAGGCCAGTTCACCGAGCCGACCCGCATCATTGGTGCATCGCGCTCCGAGATGAGTGATGATGCTTACCGTACTTTTGCCAAGACCGCGCTGGAAACATTTTTAAAACCCGGCGAACTGGTTGAGGACGAACTGAACAAGTTCCTTGCCCGCCTGTTTTACCGCCGCATCGATGCCATGAGCGACGGGGGCTGGGGCGATTTGGCCAGTCTTCTCAACGAAGCGCCGGAGCGCATTCGCGCCTATTATCTGGCCGTGAGCCCGAACCTGTTTGGTGAAATTGCCAACCGTTTAAAAACCGCCGGATTGGTTACGCCCAAGGCGCGTATCATTGTTGAAAAACCAATCGGTCGTGATCTGGCGTCTGCCAAAGCGCTAAACGATAGCATCGGCGCGGTGTTCCAAGAAAACCGCATTTTCCGTATCGACCATTATCTCGGCAAAGAAACTGTGCAGAATTTGATGGCATTGCGTTTTGCCAATTCGCTTTATGAGCCGCTGTGGAATTCGTCGCACGTCGACCATATCGAAATCACGGTCAGCGAAACCGTCGGTCTGGAAGACCGCGTTGGCTATTATGATAAAGCCGGTGCCATGCGCGATATGGTGCAAAACCATATTCTGCAATTGCTGTGTCTGGTTGCAATGGAGCCGCCTGCTTCCACCAATGCAGACGCTGTGCGCGACGAAAAACTCAAAGTTTTGCGGTCACTCAAACCCATTGAAAATGGCCATGTGGCCGATATGACAGTGCGCGGCCAATATCGGGCCGGTGCTTCCGTTACAGGTGCCGTCAAAGGCTATGCCGAAGAACTTGGTTCTGACAGCAACACCGAAACCTTTGTCGCTATCAAAGCCGAACTTGGCAATTGGCGCTGGGCAGGTGTGCCGTTTTATTTGCGCACAGGCAAACGGCTGACCAGCCGCGCCTCCGAAATCGTGATTGCATTCAAGCCGGTTCCACATTCGATTTTTGATGAGACTGCCGGAAAAATGTTTGCCAATAAACTGGTGATCCGGTTGCAACCGGATGAAGCCGTGCGGCAATGGATTATGATCAAAGACCCGGGCCCCGGCGGTATGCGCCTGCGCCATATGCCGCTCGATATGAGCTTTGCTGACGCTTTCAAAGTGCGCAGCCCCGATGCTTATGAGCGCCTGTTGATGGACGTGATCCGCGGCAACCAGACATTGTTCATGCGCCGCGATGAGGTTGAGGCTGCTTGGTCTTGGGTTGATCCGATTTTGAACTCTTGGGCATCATCGGGCCAACCGGCGCTGCCCTATATGGCAGGCACATGGGGCCCGTCGGCATCGATTGCGTTGATCGAACGCGACGGCCGCACATGGCATGAAGGGTTTTAATCATGCTGCAAAATTTGAAATCAGCTGACACCGCGCCGAGCATCCACCGCTTTGCCTCACCCGCTGACCTTGCCAAGCAATTGGCCCACGATGTGCGGCTTGGCTTGGCCTTGGCGCTCTGCAACCACGATACCGCGTCAATTGCGGTTTCCGGCGGCTCGACGCCAAAAGCGTTCTTCAAATCCCTCGCGAATGAAAAAATGGATTGGGCGCGGGTGAATATTCACCTTGTTGATGAGCGCTGTGTGCCTGAAGATTCTGATCAATTAAATGCGCATTTGGTTGAAGACAATTTGATGCAAAACCATGCGGTTTCTGCCAGCTTCACCCCAATTTACGATCATGCTTCGCTCAACGCCGAAGACGCCGCCCGCCGCGCCGCTGACCAATTGCCACAGCGTGGATTTGATCTCATCGTGCTTGGCATGGGCGCTGACGGCCACACGGCTTCGTTGTTTCCTAACGGCGATCGCTTGGCCGAAGGCCTGAATATCGACACCAAATCCCGTATCATTGCCATGCGCGCCGCCGGTGCCGGTGTGCCGCGTTTGACCTTGACGCTTGCCGAAATTTTGCGGGCAGGGCGTGTCATTCTTCACATTGAAGGCAATGATAAAATGGCCGTTCTCGAGCAGGCTATCGCGGGCAGCGATGAAACTGAAATGCCAATCCGCGCCGTGCTGAGCAACGCCGCCGCGCTTGAAATTTATTGGGCGCCCAAAGCCTGAACCAACCTATCAAAGGCCGGATCCATGACCGCCAACGCTAAAATTGAAGCCATCACCACCTGCATCATCGAGCGCTCACGCCCGACCCGCGAACCATACTTAGAGCGCGTTAAAGCCGCTTCCGCCAAAGGCGTTCACCGCTCGACTTTGTCTTGCGGAAATCTGGCCCACGGTTTTGCCGTGTGCAGCCCATCTGACAAAGACGCTCTGGCGGGCGATGTTGTCGGCAATCTCGGCATTATCACGTCTTACAACGACATGCTGTCGGCCCATCAGCCATTTGAAACCTATCCGGCGATGATCAAACAAGCGGTGCGCGACGTTGGCGGTATTGCGCAGGTTGCAGGCGGCGTGCCCGCAATGTGCGATGGCGTGACCCAAGGCCAGCCTGGCATGGAACTCTCGCTGTTTTCGCGCGATGTAATTGCCATGTCGGCGGCCATCGGCCTGTCGCATAATATGTTTGATGCTGCAGTTTACCTTGGCGTCTGCGATAAAATTGTGCCGGGCCTTTTGATTGCCGCACTCACTTTTGGCCATTTGCCAGCGGTGTTCATTCCTGCCGGGCCAATGACAACGGGCCTTCCCAATGATGAAAAATCGCGCATCCGCCAATTATTTGCCGAAGGCAAAGTCGGGCGCAAGGAACTGCTGGAAGCCGAAAGCAAATCCTATCACGGCCCCGGAACCTGCACGTTTTATGGCACTGCCAATTCCAACCAAATGCTGATGGAATTAATGGGCCTCCACACGCCCGGAACATCATTCATCAACCCCGGCACGCCGCTCCGCGATGCACTCACCATCGAGGCTGCGCAACACGCGCTTTCCATCACAGCGCTCGGCAATGATTTCCGCCCCGCCGGTGAAATCATCGATGAGCGCTCCATCGTCAACGGCGTGGTCGGGCTTTGCACCACGGGCGGCTCAACCAACCACACCATCCATTTGATCGCGATGGCGGCGGCTGGAGGCATCAAGCTCACATGGTCAGATATATCTGATATTTCAGATGCTGTGCCATTGCTCGCTCGCGTCTATCCAAACGGCATGGCCGATGTGAACCATTTTAACGCGGCCGGCGGCCTTGGGTTCTTAATCCGCGAATTGCTGTCTGAAGGCATGATGCACGAAGACGCCCGCACCATTTGGGGCGACAGCCTCCACGATTATGCGGTGGAAGCCAAACTCAATGCGGACGGTTCGGTCGAGCGCATTCCCGCCCCAAAAATCAGTGGCGATGAGAAGGTTCTCGCGCCGATTGCAAAAGCTTTCCAGCAAAGCGGCGGCATAAAACTTCTCACCGGCAATCTCGGCAACGCGATCATCAAAACCTCCGCCGTCAAACCCGAGCGCCATATTATTGAAGCGCCGGCCGTGGTGTTTGAAGATCAAAACAGCCTGATCACGGCTTTCAAAGCTGGCCAGCTTGAGCGCGATTTTATCGCCGTCATCCGCTTCCAAGGGCCGAAAGCCAATGGAATGCCGGAATTGCACAAATTGTTGCCCTCGCTCGGCGTGCTGCAGGATAAGGGCTTTAGGGTTGCGCTCGTCACCGATGGCCGCATGTCCGGCGCATCCGGCAAAGTGCCCGCCGCCATTCACGTAACACCCGAAGCCAAAGACGGCGGACTCATCGGCAAAGTGCGAAACGGCGATATGGTGCGGGTAGATGCCGTCAACGGGACATTGGAATTGCTGGTTTCAGCCGCTGAACTCGCCACCCGCAATCAAGCCGTTGGAGACCTCGTAGCCAATGATTTCGGCATGGGGCGGGAGCTGTTTCAAGCGATGCGGGCGATTGCGACACGGGCGGATGATGGCGCGAGTGCTTTTGCGGGTTAACGTTTAGGTTTCGAAAACGTCCCTCACCGAATTAACGTTTGCACTATTGCTTAAACTGGTTTTGTGATGGGGCAGATATATTTCGTACAACGGAAGCAAGCGAATGAAAATTGAGTCGAGCGATAAGAAAATAGACGAGTTGCTCAAGGGTAACACTTTTTTTGTCCCAAGATTCCAAAGAGCGTACTCTTGGGAAGCCGAGCAAATAGGTCAATTTTGGTCTGATATTATCGACAATATATCTGAGTCCTACTTTATAGGTTCAATTGTGGTGTACAAACGGGGGAGGTCATCGCTTGCACTTGTTGATGGCCAACAACGGCTAACTACGATCACAATTCTACTCTGTGCGATCCGTGAAGCATACAAGAGCGTGGGTGAGATCGCACTTGCGAACGGGTTGCAGGCTTACATAGAACAAAAAACAAGAGATAATAAAACAGTTTATGTTTTAGAAACAGAGACCTCATTCCCGTATTTACAAGAAGAAGTTTTAAAAAATTCACCGGCGGATGCACCATATGATGTTGGCGCTGAAGAGGAGGCCATTCACAGAGCATATTCAATTTTCAAAGATAAAATTGCCGACACAGTCACAGTCTCTCTTGCCAATAAAGAAAGGACTAAATCCGAGAATATAGCAGAGGCAACGAAATTTTTATCATCTCTTCGCGATGCAGTTTTCGATTTAAATGTAATAGTGGTGACGCTTGACAACGAAGACGATGCCTACCTGATTTTCGAAACACTTAATACCAGAGGCAAAGATTTAGCGCTATCCGATCTCATACGTAATCATTTCACTAAGTTTCTTAAACCGACCAGCGGTGTCGACCAGGCGACTCTCAAGTGGGCTAAAGTTTTAGACACGATTTCAAGCTCCCCGCTCACTTTAGATCCGGACACATTCATAGTTCATTCTTGGCAATCCCGTTATGATTTTGTCACAAAAGCAAAAGTGTTCCCACTTGTGAAAGCCTCAATAACCGCCAAAAATGCTAGTGATCATCTAAATAGGTTTATGTCGGACTCGGAGCATTGGAGGTCAATATTCGATCATGAGTTTAAATGGTCACCAACTGAAAAAGAAGTGATGAGATCACTGCGAGCACTACGAGTTTTCAAAGTGGTGCAACCTGCGCCGGGCATTTTGTCTTTAATACGGGCTTACCGTGACGACACGATTCGGTATCGAATATTGCGCGATGCAATGTTGATGGTTGAGAATTTTCATTTCTCTTTTAACGCTGTAACGTCTTCACGGTCCTCAGGCGGAATATCCGGTATGTATTCGTCTTTTGGACGCCAAATATTTGGCGCAAATGACACAACTAAAGCCATAGGAGCTATTTCAGAGCTGAAATCTAAACTTCGAGCTCGCGAGTCTGATCCAGATGAATTTGATGTCGGATTCAACCAAATAGTTTTTACGAGGGAATATTCTTCCCAGAAGTCTTTAGTTCAATATATCCTCAGGAAAATTGCCGCTCATGAGGAGCAACCCTTTATTGGTGAAACCGACGATTTGACTATTGAGCACCTCCTATCACAATCAGCCAGAAAAAACGGAAGCACGGTTTCAGATATTGGAAAAATTGGAAATTTAATTTTGGTTGATACGAAAACGAACGAAGCTCTCGCGACTAAAGGCTTTGAAGATAAGAAGTCTATTTTGCTTGATAGAGGCTATAAATTACCAAAGATTTTGACTGAAGCCAAAGATATTACACCAGACATAATTTCGCAGAACACCGCGCGTATTGCTAAAATCGCTAGAGACGAAGTTTGGAAGATTTGACATATTTATAAATGAATACAGTTAACCACGGACTATATCAAATCGCCTTTTTCAAAATGGATTGTAATTTATAGTCATCTTCGGCCTTTTGGCGAGGACCTAACTTTGTTTCGCGAACTGTAATCACGGTGACAGTGCATTCAATTACCGAAAGTCGAAGCCATTTCTATAGCCAATGATTTCGGAATTGGCCGCGAATTGTTCAACGCCATGCGCGCTCTCGCCACCCGCACCGGCGACGGCGCAAGCGCTCTCGCACTTTTACCCCACCAGCCTTCTCGCCGCCTCTTTGGCAAACCCAATCGGCGCGTCCAGCCTGAACATCCTTGTCGTCGCCCACACGCCTTCGAGCAGCAGATACAGCATCTCGGCATTTTTGCGCGGTTCGGCTAGACCCTGCATCTCGGCGTATCTCTCAAACCGCGCAATCACCGCGCGTTTGACTTTGAGCGAAGCTGCATGGGCCGGGTGGCCTTCATCGGGAAACTCCGCCGCTGTGCCCTGAAATGTGCAGCCCATACATTCGGCGCGGTTGGCGATGTCCACATAAGCATCAAACACAGCCAGCAACGGCTCTTTGCTGTCCGCGATTTTGGATTGCTCCAACGCATCACCAAAGCTGGCGGCCTTTTCAATCCATGCCACAATCAAATCGTCCTTAGAGGGGAAGTGGTTGTAGAATGTGGCTTTGGCGACGCCGCTGTCTGCGATCACCCGGTCAATGCCCACGCCGCGATAGCCGTCTTTATAAAATAGCGAACCAGCGGTGCTGAGCAGGCGCTCACGCGGTGCAACTTTTAGTGAGGCTTCAATCATTTACTAAATTCTCCCAATACCCTGTTGACAGATAGACAGGTCTGTCTGTATGTCAAGTTCAGAAAACAGACAGGTCTGTCTTCTATGGAAAAGGAATTTCAAATGAAAATAAGTATCATTGGCGCAGGCAGCGTAGGTCAAACATTCGCTGCAGCATTTGCGGCCAAAGGCCATGATGTCATCATTGGCATTCGCAAAGTAAATGATGAGGAATTGGCCAAGCCGCGCAACTGGGCGCAGCCGCTCAATGAATGGGTCAAAACCACCAAAGCCAAAGTCGGCACTTTTGCTGACGCCGCCAAACATGGCGAGATCGTATTCAACGTCACCTCCGGCGGCATTTCAATCGAAGCCTTGAATATGGCTGGCGCGGAAAACCTTAACGGCAAAATCCTGATCGATGTTGCCAATCCGCTCGATTTTTCACGCGGCATGCCGCCTTCACTTTACCCGAACCTCTCCAACACCTGGTCGCTCGGTGAGGAAATCCAAAAGCAATTCCCCGATGTGAAAGTGGTGAAAGCGTTTAATACGATTGCTGCCTCAGTGATGGTGGATGCGAGCCTTGTAAAACAAGACCACGATCTCTTCATCTCCGGCAATGACGATGCTGCTAAAGCAACCATTTCAAAACTGGCAAAAGAACAATTCGGCTGGAAGAACATTGTTGATCTCGGTGATATTTCAGGTTCGCGTTCGCAAGAATCCCTGCTTCATATCTGGCTTCGCCTCTGGGGCGTTAAAGGCACACCAATGTTCAACCTGCACGTGGCAAGCTAGTTTTCCAAAAGTAGCACAATATCATCAGTTTAGTCATCCCCGCCTCTTGTGCGGGGACCCAGACTTTCTTCAGAGTTGAGATGTTTGATCAAATATCAAAAACAAGTCTAGGCCCCCGCACAAGAGGCGGGGGTGACCGATTTGATGCTTTGGCGGGCTTAATTCAACCCCGCGTCAAAATCACCGGTGTCAGCAAGTCGCCGAAATTTCCGTCGCCGCCATGATGGCGGGCGCAACGGATCAACTCTACAGAGACACCAGCATTCACGGCATTAATCACAGACGTGTTCAGGCGGTGTAGATCATTGGCGATCATGCGGATTGCCGCTTGCTGGTCATCATTCATGGTTGATGACTGATCAGCGGCGCGGGATTTAATATCTGGCTTGGCGTTCATGGTTTTATCCTTTGGTAAGAGGGGTTACTCAGCCGCAGTGCGAAATTGCGAAGGTTTAAATTGATCTTGCTCAGTGGATTCTTTCATCGCTGTCGTTGAAGACTGCCCGCCGGAAATGGCCATCGATACCGCATCAAAATAGCCGGTACCCACTTCGCGTTGATGTTTGGTGGCGGTGTAACCGTTTGCCTCGGCAGCAAATTCGGCCTCTTGTAATTCAGAATAAGCACTCATTTGCCGGTCTTTGTAGCCGCGTGCTAATTCAAACATGCCAAAATTCAGCTGGTGGAAACCGGCCAATGTAATGAACTGAAACTTGTAACCCATTGCGCCCAGCTCGCGCTGATACATCGCAATCGTTGCATCATCCAAATTCTTCTTCCAATTGAACGATGGCGAGCAATTATAAGCAAGGCGTTTGCCGGGGTGCACGTGGTGCACGGCTTCGGCAAATTTACGCGCTTGGGACAGATCGGGTTTGGACGTTTCCATCCAGATCAAATCGCAATGCGGAGCATATTTAATGGCGCGCGCTATGCACGGATCCATACCGTTGCGAACGTGATAAAACCCTTCGGCCGTACGGCCTGCTTCATAATCCACAAAAGGCTTATCGTTTTCGTCTATATCAGATGTCAGCAATTTTGCTGCTTCCGCGTCTGTGCGGGCAATCACCAGTGTCGACGTACCCATAACATCTGCCGCCAAACGCGCTGCGTTCAAATTGCGGATATGCGCGCCGGTCGGGATCAAAACCTTGCCGCCCAGATGGCCACATTTTTTTTCTGACGCCAATTGGTCTTCATAATGCACCCCGGCAACACCGGCCTCGATGAACGCTTTCATTATTTCAAACGCATTGAGCGGCCCACCAAAACCAGCCTCAGCATCGGCGACAATTGGTGCAAACCACGTTTCAACTGAAAGGCCGTTGCCTTCCGAATGTTCAATCTGGTCGGCCCGTTGCAAAGTTCGGTTGATGCGTCGTGCCAATTCCGGTGCCGCATTGGCGGGGTAAAGCGATTGATCCGGATACATCGAGGAGGCGGTGTTCGAATCGGCTGCAACCTGCCATCCTGACAAATAGATTGCCTTCAATCCGGCACGCACCATTTGCATCGCCTGATTGCCGGTCATCGCGCCAAGCGCATTCACAAAAGGCTCATCTGCCAGTAATTGCCAAAGGCGGTTGGCACCCATTTCCGCCAGCGTGTAGCGCATTTGAATTGAACCGCGCAGGCGCTGCACATCAGCCGGTGCGTACGGGCGCTGAATGCCATCAAAGCGGCCTTGCGGTGCGGAGGGAACTAAATTGTAAAAACTTGTCACGATAGATCCAATCGTCTCAATGCGGACATAGGTGTTATAAAGACATTTTATTGGGTTCTAAAATTGGGGCTAAATCAAATAAATTCGTTCAATTTGATGAAAAATAAGGGTCACGGCGTGTAGGAGTTGACAGAATTGACTTGTAAAATTGTCAATTTTGTAAAATAATATCTCCATTAAAATAGATGAAATTGCACCAATTTGTAAATTTTTATCTAAAATTAAAGCAACGGAACCTTCCATGGCTGAGCAGAAAATTTTCGCAGGTCCGCGCATCAAGCGCATAAGGCAAGAGCAAAATGAAACTCAAACTGCCATGGCGCAGGCTTTGGGTATTTCGCCATCCTATTTAAACCTGATTGAGCGCAATCAGCGCCCTCTTACGGTGCAGCTGCTTTTGAAACTGGCAGGCACGTACAAAATCAATCTTGAAACCCTGCAATCGGGCGATGTCGGTATGGTTGCCGGCCTGCGCGAGGCGTTTGCGGACCCGCTGTTGGATGGTGAGTTACAGGGCGCAAAACAAGGCAATCAAGAAATTGCTGATTTTGCCGAGGGCACACCAAATGCCGCTGCGGCGTTTATTAAATTGCACCGCGCCTACCGGGATACGCAGGCCCGCCTCACTGAATTGTCTGACATGCTTGCGCGCACAGGGCATGCGACACCGGTCATCCGTGCGCGTTTGCCCGCAGACGAAGTAAGGGCGGTATTAGAGGCGAGGCCCAATCATTTTCAATCAATCGAAGAAGAAGCGCAGTCATTTTTAAACCTCATAAAACCGGGCGATGATTTGCCGTCCGCACTAAAGGCTTGGTTGAAATCCGAGCATGGCATTACAGTGCGGGTGCTTCCCGCAGAAGTCATGCCAAACTGGCGCAGGCGCTATGAGCGGCATTCGCAGCGTTTGTTTATTTCCGAGCGTTTAGCCGCTCATGATCAATTGCGTGAAATTGCCATGGAAGCCTGCCAGTTGCGCATGCAGGTGGCGCTTGGCATAGAAATTCGCGGATTAAATTTAACGTCCGACGAAGCCCGCCGTTTTGCGCGGTTTGAACTCGCCCGTTACGCCGCTCACGCATTGATGATGCCGCGCCTGCCATTTTTGGAAGCCGCTCGCCGCGTGAAGTATGATGTGGATGTGTTACGCTCGCGATTTAAAGTTTCATGGGAGCAGGCCGCTATGCGCCTGACCACCATCGGCTTTGATCACGCCGCCATTCCGGTATTTGCAGTTGAAATTGATCATGCCGCCTACCCGATCCGCCGTTTGGGAGCGCAAGGTTTTCCGCAAGCGGGTTTTGGCGGACGCTGCCCAAAATTGCCAATTCATTCCGCTTTTGCCGAGCCGGGCCGTGTGCTGGTGGAAACCGTTGAAATGCCCGATGGCGCACAATTGGTGCTGATTGCCCGCACATTGGAAGGCCCGCAAATGGCTTTTGGTGAGCGCCCGCGCCGCACCGCTTTAATGTTGGGTTTTGATGCCGCTTTTGCAGGTGATACGGTGTATAAAAGCATGGGAACTGAGAGGCCTACACCTGTTGGCCCCTCGTGCCGCCTGTGCGAACGTCAGGGCTGTATGGCGCGGGCCGAACCACCGCTTACCAAGCCTTTGGGTTTGGATGAAATGGTTACAGGCTTTTCAGTGTTTGATTATGCTTGAATGCCATAAATCTTAAGGCTCAATTCTTCTTCAGCTGTGCGGCTTCCAACGCCGCAAATAAACACGTCCAAGCCCGCGGTGTGGCGCAGGTTCAAACGTAAACGGATTGAAATAAATGGCCGATCAAAACACGTTCCGCACCGGCGTACTCCTGGTTATTGGCGCGACTTTGTGCTGGAGTCTCGGTGGCACGATTGACCGCTTCATCACCATCGAAGACACGTGGGTCACAGTGTTCTGGCGCTCTGTGTTTGCCGGTGTTTTCATCCTCGGCTTCATGCTGGCGCGTGACGGCATAGCTGGCACACGCAATTTGATTTTATCGGCGCGGATGCCAACTATTATAGTTGGCATTTGCTATGCTATCTCCACAATCTGCTTTGTATTGGCGCTCTCTTACACGAGCGTTGCCAAAGTGCTGCTGATACAATCTGCAGTGCCAATTATTGCGGCGGCGATTTCATGGGTATTGCTGCGGGAAAAAGTGCCGCGCCACACCATGCTTGCAATTGCCGTCGTCGTTGCAGGCATTGCAACAATTTTCTCGGGTTCTGCGGGGCAGGGTGGCTCATTGATTGGCGATGTTTATTCGCTTGCCGTTGCATTTCTGTTCGCGCTGTCAGTGGTTGTCACCCGCAAATATCCCGGCATTCGTATGACACCTGCTGTGCTGCTCGGCGTGGCGATCGCGGGCGCTATTGCATTTGTCATGTCCCGCTCGTTGGCAGTCAGCGCGCGCGATTTCGGCTTTCTGGTTTTGTTTGGCATGGTCAATTTGGGGCTGGGTTTGGCGCTGTTTGTCACCGGCGCACGGCTTATCCCGTCGGTGCTTTCAGCATTGCTGAGCGTGATTGAACCGATCCTCGGGCCGATCTGGGTTTGGCTCATCCATGGCGAGACACCAACACAATTGGTTCTGTTTGGCGGCGCGATTGTGATCGCGGCTTTGTGTTTCAACATGTATTTTGACTGGCGCAGTGCCAATAAAATTGCAAGTTTAGCCACGAATTAGTGATTTTGTTGCAAATATTGCGCCGCACAACCGATTAAAATTGCCAATGAGTTGACTCTTACACAACGGGCGGGCGACAAGGCAGTTATCACCAACAACCAAACAGGTCTATCTTGAATTCATCAAACGCGTCGTTCACACCCAAAGGGTTCATCTCAGAAGATCACGAACGCGAATATACTGAGTTCATAACTGAACATCCCGACATCGAAGCCGTCGAGTTTTTGATTGTTGATCCGAACGGTCTTGTGCGCGGCAAATGGGGTCCGGCTGACTCACTTAAGAAGGCATTTCAGGAAGGCGTCGCATTTCCGATGTCATTGCACGGACTTGATGTGTGGGGCAGGGAGGTTGTCGAGACCGGGCTTCACATTGAAGATGGCGACCGCGATGGATTTAACCGCGCGACACGTGGTTCGCTCTGTTTGGTGCCATGGACAAAACGCAAAACCGCGCAGGTATTGCTGCAAACATTCACGCCGGAAGGCGAGGTTTTTGCCTGCGATAGCCGCCAGATTTTAAAAGCCCAATTGGCTGAAATTGCAAAACGCGGGCTTTACCCGGTCGCGGCTTTTGAGCTCGAATTTTATCTGCTGGAAAAAGCGGGCCGCGATGAAAGCGATATGCGCCCTATGGGTGTTTCCGAAGGGCCGGATCGTCTCCGCATGTACGGCATGGATGATCTTGAGGAGCATGCAAAGTTCTTCAATCTGGTGCGAGAAAGCGCGGATGTTCAAGGCCTGCCGATTGATACAATTATCAAAGAGGCTGCGCCCGGCCAATTTGAGGTCAATCTCAAACACCGTCCCGATGCGCTTCGTGCTGCAGATGATGTGATTATGCTGAAACGCATCATCCATGGCTGCGCACGGGCGTGCAATATGCGGGCAACCTTCATGGCAAAACCGTTTATTGATTATGCCGGTAACGGTATGCATGTGCACTGCTCGGTTTTGGATGGCCAAGGCAACAATATTTTCTCCGGTGAAGAGGGCCGCAAGAAACTCGAATTTGCCATTGCCGGCTTGCTGAAAACCATGCCCGAAGCGCTCCTGATTTTCATCAACTCATGGAACGGTTTCCGTCGCATCACTCCTGGTTCTTACGCGCCGACGCAAGCGGTATGGGCGGAAAACAACCGTTCAGTTGCACTACGCGTTCCTGCGTCCAACGCAGCGAACATGCGGTTTGAACACCGCATTTCCGGCGCCGATGCCAACCCCTATTTGGTGTTGGCAGCATTATTGCAAGCTATGATGGAAGGTATGGACGCAGAAGAAGCACCGCCGCCACCTATTAAGGGTAATGCTTACGAGCAATCAAATGCACCGCAATTGCCCGATGATATGGACAACGCTTTGCAACTCGCAATGAAAAGCGAGTTTCTCAAACGCGCGCTCGGCAAGGAATTAGCCAAAGTCTATTGTGATTTGAAACGCGCGGAAATCCATGCCTTCTGGCAGGAGATCACGCCGCTTGAAAAAACAACTTATCGATAATTAATATTTAGCGCCTTGAGTTTGCCATTTGAGGCGCTAACATTTGTGACAAGGCTGCAACAAAACAGCTGTCGTAACGTAACCTGTTCAAATTCAACAAGGAAACCACTCCATGAAGAAGGCCCTTTTTGCAGCCACCGCTCTTGCCGCTGCCCTGTTTGCAACATTCACTTCCGCACAAGAACGCGTTGTGAATGTCTATAATTGGTCGGATTATATCGACTCCACAATACTTGAAGACTTCACCAAAGAGACCGGCATTAAAGTCGTTTATGACGTGTTTGATTCCAACGAGATCTTGGAAACCAAATTGCTCGCTGGTGCCACTGGCTACGATATTGTCGTGCCAACAGGCTCATTCTTGGCCCGCCAGATTACAGCTGGTGTGTTTCAAAAACTGGATAAAACCAAGCTAACCAATCTGGTGAACATGGATCCGGTCGTTTCTGACCGTTTGACCAAATATGACCCTGGCAATGAATACGCCATAAATTATATGTGGGGCACTACCGGCATTGGCTACAATGTAAAAATGGTCAAAGAGCGCCTCGGTGAGAACGCTGATATGACAACGTGGGCTTCAGTTATGGATCCGGCCAATCTCGCCAAACTTGCCGATTGCGGTGTGATGATGCTTGATACGCCCGATGAAATTCTACCTGCAGCACTCAATTATCTGGGCATCAATCCCGATAGCCAAGATCAGGCTGACAATGAAAAAGCCAAAGAACATTTGCTGACATTGCGCCCGTCCATCCGCAAATTCCATTCTTCTGAGTATATTAACGCGCTTGCTAATGGCGATATTTGCATCGCGGTTGGTTGGTCAGGTGATATATTGCAGGCCAAAGGCCGCGCTGAAGAAGCCGGTGCCGGTGTGGAGATCGCTTACTCGATACCAAAAGAAGGCGCTCTGATGTGGTTCGATAATATGGCCATTCCATCAGACGCTAAAAACGTTGCCGAAGCTCATGAGTTTTTGAACTATATCATGCGTCCGGAAGTTGCGGCCAAAGCCTCAAATTACATTCAATATGCCAGCGGCAATAAAGCATCTGTACCTTTGCTTGACGCAGCTGTGAGCGGCAACCCGGCCATTTACCCGGATGAGGCCACATTGAATAAACTCTACACTGTTTCAGCCAAAGACCAGAAAACACAGCGCATTTTAACCCGCATGTGGACAACGATTGTTACCGGTCAATAAGACCAAAGTCTGAATAACGTAAAAAATATGACATATCTCCAAGCCCGGAAGCAATTTCGGGCTTGATTGTTTTTGGCCAAAAGCCTTCATTAATGAAACGTAAATTTGAGAGGCATCATGGCAGAAGCGACATCGGGTGAAGAGGCCGCAAAATCTTTAGGTTCAATCCGGCGTTCATTTTCGCCATGGACAGACCCATCAGCCAAACCCTACGTCTCCTTCAAAAACATCACCAAGCGCTTTGGTGATTTCGTTGCCGTCGATGATTTATCGCTCGATATTTTCAACCGTGAATTCTTTGCTCTGCTCGGGGCATCAGGCTGCGGCAAATCCACGTTGCTGCGTATGCTCGCCGGTTTTGAAACGCCTACCACTGGCCAGATTATTCTTGACGGCGTCGATATGACCGGCATCCCCCCGCATAAGCGCCCTGTCAATATGATGTTCCAGTCATACGCATTGTTTCCGCATATGACAGTTGCGGGCAACATCGCCTTCGGTCTGAAACAGGAAGGCATGGCGCAATCTGAAATTGATGACCGCGTTGCTAAAATGCTGAAGCTCGTCAAGCTTGAGCAATTTGCCAAGCGCAAACCGCACCAACTCTCCGGTGGCCAGCGCCAACGTGTGGCCCTCGCCCGTTCGGTTGCCAAGCGCCCGAAACTGCTGTTGCTAGATGAGCCTTTGGGGGCGCTCGATAAGAAACTGCGCGAGGAAACTCAGTTTGAATTGACCGATCTGCAAATGGAATTGGGCCTGACTTTCATTGTGGTGACCCACGATCAGGAAGAGGCAATGTATTTCGAGTTCGGCGCCTCATAGGTTTCAGTTGGTGTGCCAACTTGGATGATCCTGCCTTTATCCATGACTGCCATACGGTCGGCCATGGTCATTGCCTCTTCCTGATCGTGGGTCACCACAATGAAAGTCAG
>JANMFT010000390.1:0-4830 GCA_031374255.1 Limoniibacter sp.
CCAGCGGTTACTGTGTCGCGCAGGCCGGGCGTATCGCCTATCAGGTTGGTTGCGAGGAAACGCGCCAAGGCAAGGCGTGCAGCTTCGGTTGAAACGACCGCGCCGCCAGCCACCATAATTGCGCCCGAAGTTTCAGACAGCAGGCGCAAATAGGGGGTCGCACCTGACAATGCGGTTGCGTGATCGCCCGCTGCCATGCAGCTGAGAAGATAGCTGGTGGTAATGCGCGTATCAGATAGTGCCCGCGCCAAATGGGTGGCGGTTTCACCCATGCCTGGCTGGTTGGATGAGCGCACTTTGTCAATGGTATCATGCAATTCATCGAGCAGAGCGTGAACCGCTTTTGCGCCCGAAAGCGGCAATTTGCGCTGCACCAGATCAATCGCTTGAATGCCGTTGGTGCCTTCATAAATCGGCGCAATTCGAGCATCGCGCATCAACATGGCCGCGCCGGTATCTTCCACAAAGCCCATGCCGCCATGGATTTGCAGGCCGCGCGACGTAACCTCACAGCCCACATCAGTGGCATAGGCTTTGGCAAGCGGCGTTAGCAGCCCTGCCCGCTCAGCCCAGCTTTTGGCTTCATCGCCGGTAGATGTCCGCGCCATATCCAACGCATGCGCGGTGGCAAAACACAAAGCGCGGGCAGATTGCGTGAGCGCCTTCATAGTGAGCAATTCGCGCTGAACATCAGGGTGATCAATGATGGCGCTCATGCCGGTTTCGGTGCTGCCAATGGCTTTGCCTTGCTTGCGCTCATTGGCGTAGTGCAGCGCATGCTGGTAGGCAGCATCGGCCACGGCAACGCCTTGCGAACCCACCATCAGGCGGGCATTGTTCATCATCGTGAACATGCAAGCGAGGCCTTTATTTTCTTCGCCAATAAGCCAGCCAATTGCGCCAGCCTCATTGCCCCATTTGCCGTCGCCATAAATCATTGTGCAAGTTGGCGAGGCATGAATGCCAAGCTTATGCTCCAGCGAATGGCAATAGACATCGTTGCGCGCGCCCAAAGACCCATCATCATTGACGCGGAATTTCGGCACCATAAACAACGATATGCCGCGCGTGCCAGCAGGCGCATCCGGCAATCGTGCCAGCACGAGGTGACAGATGTTCGCTGCCATTTGGTGTTCGCCATAGGTGATGTAAATTTTCTGGCCGAAGATTTTATAGGTGCCATCGCCCACCGGCTCTGCACGGCTGCGCAGGCCTGCCAAATCTGTACCAGCTTGCGGCTCGGTCAGGTTCATTGTGCCTGTCCATTCACCGGCAACGAGTTTCGGCAGATATGTGTGCTTAAGGAAGTCAGACCCGTGCTTATCGAGAGCCTCGATTGCACCCATTGAAAGCATCGGGCATAGGCCAAAGCTCATCGAACCGGCATTCCACATTTCGTTGAGCGCCACAGCGACCATTGATGGCAAGCCCTGCCCGCCAAACTCTTCAGGCGCGGCAACGGCGTTCCAGCCGCCAGCGGCCCAATCTTGATAGAGTTCAGCCCAGCCTTCCGGCGTGGTCACTTCGCCATCTTTTACGCGGGCGGCATTTTTGTCGCCAACCATGCGCATTGGGGTGATACGGTCTGCGGTAAACCGCGCGCCTTCTTCCAGCACCGCATCAACCAGATCGGTTGATAAATCACCCAGCCGACCGCTTTCAAGCGCGGCTTTCATCCCAATCACATCGTTGAGTGTGTGGCGAATATCGGCAACATTAGGTCTATACATGGCCTACCTCCCGTGCGCGGCTGGCGCTGAACGTGCTTCGCATTTGTTGACATAATGACACGTTATGCAAGCCGGGTTGCGACAAAAACTTACTTAAACGTAAGAATGGCAGCGGCATTTGCGCACTTACTAAAACATGAAATGGCCAGAAAGAAACCGCATATTAACCATAAAAAGCAATGAGTAAGGTTTGCATCTCTCAATCCGGTTGCTTCATGCGTTCATTTGCCCGTCTCATTGCCGCAATTTCAGCCAGTCTGTTTGCCACGTTTGCGTTTGCCGGCACCCCGTTTAACGAGCCTTGGCGCGACCAAAACCGTGCTTTGGTGATTGATGCTTATGAGCATAATTCGATTGAATGGGATAAGCTGACAACTGAGAAACGCGTGGTTGGCTTCATCAACAAAGCCACAGACGGCGATGGCGAACCGTGGAATTGTACTGATCCTGATACGTCCCTCGAAGTATGCCGCCTCAAATTCCGGCGCTATTTTGTGGCGCAAGAACTCTATCAAACGCGCCGCATGCTGGCCAAAGCGATGGGTTTAAAATGGGGGTCATACCACCTTGGCCGAAAAGGCAACCCGATTGCGCAGGCCGACCATTACCTTGCTATGGCCAAACCCACCGATGATGAAGTGATGGCGCTGGATATTGAGGGCCTCGAAGATAAATGGATGTCGCTGGAAGATGCGCAGCGCTTTGTGGTGCGTATCCACGATAAAACCGGGCGCTGGCCAATGCTGTATGTCAACGGCTCCACTGCAAAACGTATTGCTGATAACCGCGCCAATTATCGCATTTTATCACGTCTCAACCTTTGGTATGCGCGGTTTTCACCTGAAATTGAAGGTCATTTCCCGAAAGGCAATTGGGATAAATATGACATTTGGCAGTTTTCCGCGACGCCCAATTGCAATGCGCGCCGATGTCCGCAGCGCATTCCAGGAACGCCCAACGATATTGATGTGAACGTTGCCGACATGACGCCGGATGCGCTGCGCGCTGCTTGGCCGATGGATGATTTGCTGCCCGAAAAACCCCTGCCGGTGCAACCGGTTGAAGTGGTGGAACCGATGCTGGTTGCGGCAGATTCTACCGCATCAAAAACCGAAACCGTGTTGGCCAATTCCAGCAATGCCAAGTCGGCCACGGTTAAACCTGCGACCACCGAAACCAAAATGGCCGGCGTCGAGCTAGTTCCTGTGCCAACTTCTGCCCCACGCAAAACCAATGACCGGCCAAAAACCGTGTTTGTGGCGATGGCCAATATTTTCGGGTCTGGCGCGATGGCGTTCACCTCCACCACCGGTCATCGCCATGGCACGGCAGAAATTTTTGCGTTGATCGGGATCACCGAGGCACGTGCGGAAACTGCTCCACCAAAAACAGACCCGATGCCAACAATAATCATCAAACGGATGTGGCCGAGCCACGCCAGCCAAATGGATGCACGTGAAACTGCCGCGGTTTCACGCCCGAAAACCGAAGCGAGTTTCGGCCCCAATTAACCGCTGATTTTGCTGAAATCGGCGATCGTACCGGTGGCCATTGCGACGCGCTTGAGCAGCGCTAAACGGTTGGCACGGATAGCTGGATCAGGGTCATTGACCAGCACCACTTCCAAGAAGGCATCCACCGGTGGGCGAAGCTCGGCCAAAGCTGTCATAGCGGCGGAATAATCGCCGATTAAAAGCGCAGTTTTAGCCAACGGTTCAGCAATAACAATTGCTGAATGCAAGGCCTGCTCTTCTGGCAAGTTCAATAGTTCGGCGTTTATTTCCGCTGAAACTGCGCCCTTTTTTTCTTCCACATTCAAAAAATTTGCGGCGCGTTTGGTGCCTGCAACAAGGTTTTTGCCATCGTCAGTATTGAGGAAAACCGTGAGTTGTTCCACGCGGCGGGCAATGTCGAGGAGGTTGTCGTTGGGGGCTGGCGCGATGCCATTCTCTCCCCTTGTGGGAGAGATGTCGCCATCTTCGGCGACAGAGAGGGGCGGCTCGTGCGATGTTGAGGAAGAACCCCTCTCTGTCGGCTTCGCCGACATCTCTCCCTCAAGGGGAGAGATCAACCCGGCGCTCATCACCGCATCAATCACATCATGCCGCGCACCCTGCTCGCGCAGATAGACTTTCAGGCGGTCGTGGAAGAAAGAGAGGAGGTCGGACTCGTCTGAAAGTACCCGCAAGCGCATTTCGGAGGCAAAACTCTCCAAATCGCTTACAAGTTTGTTTGCGTGAGCAATCCCTTCCTGCCGTTTCTTGAGTTCGTCAAGCGCAGCATTTTTCTCCACAAAAATCGGGCTCTGAGCCCTTTCCTGTAGTGCACTTTCGGTTTCCCGAAGCTGCAAGATTTGATCCTTTACCTTTGCAGTTTCTGAAAGACACATGGCATATTGATTTAGGTTGAGAAGCGCAAAGGACATTAGCGGCCAGAGGCTTACCGACACCCCCCGCTCCAGCACAATCCTGATCAGACCAAGCGCAGCGCGTCGCAGGGCATACGGGTCTTTTGAACCTGTCGGTTTTTCATCAATCGCCCAAAAGCCAACCAAAGTATCCAGCTTATCCGCCAGCGCGACGGCAATCGCCACCGCGTCTTTAGGCACAGAATCTGACGGGCCTTGTGGTTTGTAATGGTCTTCGATGGCGGTGCAGACTGAGGCCTGTTCGCCTTGAAGCTGTGCATATTTGCGGCCCATTAGGCCTTGGAGTTCAGGGAATTCACCCACGGCTTCGGTTTGCAGATCGGCCTTGGCGAGGATCGCGGCGCGGTAAGCGAGATTGGCAACGTTAGTATTGTCCCCCTCACCCGTCTCGCTTTGCTCGCCACCCTCTCCCCAATTGGGAGAGGAATAGAGCGCCACACCTTGGGAGTTTTCAGGAAGTGCACCTCTGTTCCTCTCCCCGCCGGGGAGAGGGTGGCTCGCGGAACGCGAGACGGATGAGGGGTAATTTGCAGCAAGAGAACTCGCAACAACCGGAGCCAATTCCCGAGCCAGTTTGGCAATCCTAAGCACACGTTCGCCTTGCGAACCCAGCTTCACATGGAACGTCACATTCAGCGCATCGAGCCGCGCCATGCGCTGGTCAAGCGGCTT
>JANMFT010000394.1:0-3742 GCA_031374255.1 Limoniibacter sp.
CAGGCGTGAAATTGGATCAATTTTCTCTAGTTATATTTGGCGGAATGTTGGGAGCGCTATTGACCTACTTGGCTCAGGTTTATTTTTCTATTCGCTCGCAAGACATCGAACTTATAAACGATTTTATTCGCGACTTAGGGCGAATTGAAGAATTCTCGACAGAATATTGGTTGAGTGAGTCAAAAAAGGACTTTGAACAGCAAAAAGACACTGCTGCAAAAATACGCGGTGCACTTCACTCCTCGTCTGTTTTTTACAATACCGGCAAATCACTTTTGGCTGGCGATTGGCAAGAGTTTGAGAGACTTGACGGAATACTATATGATCGCTCAACCGGCGGATTATTTGAGTCAAAAAGCCAGATTAAAGATCGTGAGCGGGTGGTTGACATAATGAAATGCGTCAATGAGATCAAAATCTTAATGCGCCGTGCCCGCCGTAAATTATACTGGGCTAGGTAGTGCCGCCAAACAAGTCTGGATCCCCGCACAAGAGGCGGGGATGACTAAGAGTTGGCATTCAGAGAATATGTAGAACTGCCCCAAACCTTTCGCTCTTTCGGAAGAAAACCGGTCCTCAGACTTGATCCGTGGAATTACACGCAATGACAGGAGATGGGTGAGCCAAATCCGTAGCGCTGACAGATTTACCCCTCTCTGTCGCCGAAAAGGCGACATCTCCCCCCAAGTGGGGAGATTAAAGAAGAGCGCCGCACCCCCCTTTTCCTCTTCCCCATTCTTCATGGGGGAGAGGTGGACGCATAGCGGACGGAGAGGGGGTTATTCACCGAAAATCCCCCCTCTCCGCCCTTCGGGCACCTCTCCCCCAAATAAAATGGGGAAGAGGCAAGGAAGAATGGTTGCAGATTTGGTTTGCGCCCCTTCGTCATCCCGGGGCCGGTTCTTCACCGGAACCCGGGATCCAGAGATGAGGGCATGCAGAACGCACGCGGAAAAATTCTTGATAATTTTGAAAGTCCACAGCTCTGGATTCCAAGTTCTTGCAAAGGGCAAGCCCCGGAATGACGAAGGGTGTTTGCGCAAACTGCGAACTCATTTTCTTCATCCTGAGGAGCGCAAAGCGTGTCTCGGAGGACGGAGAAAATTCACCCAGTTCCTTCGTGGTTCGAGTCCACGGGCTTCGCCCGTCCTCACCATGAAGGAACTTTGATCACCATCTCGCCAGCAGCACCACCACTTCCACATGCGGGGTCCATAGAAACTGGTCGATCGGGGTGATGCTCACCACGCCATAGCCGCCGTCGATCAGGATTTTCAGATCGCGGGCCAAGGTTTGCGGGTTGCATGAGACGGCGGCGATGCGTTTGACGGTGGATTTGGCGAGCTGTTTCATTTGTGTTTCAGCACCGGCGCGCGGCGGGTCGATCACCACGGCGTCAAATTTATCCAGCTCTTTGACCATCAAAGGCCGCACGGCAAGATCGCGCTTTTCAGTGGAGAGCGTGCGCATTTTGAGGCCCACTGCCCCGCGCCACGCTTTGTCGAGCGCGTTCAGCGCCGCGCCTTCGCTTTCAACAGCGTGGACGGTGGCTCCACGGGCGAGCGGCAGAGCGAATGTGCCGGAGCCGCAATAAAGGTCGGCAATTTTCTTCGCGCCATCAAAATAGCCGGTGACGATGCTTTGCATGGCGTGTTCAGCGTGGAGCGTGGCCTGCAAAAATCCACCCGATGGAGGCGACACCATAACGCCGCCAAAGTTGACCAAAGGCGGGCGGGACTCAACGAGGATTTCGTCATTGATAGCAAGGCGCGCAAAGCCGTGTTTCAACACCGTGTTGATCAATGCGCGGCGCAAGGGATCATCTGGTTGTTTCACTTTGTCGGCGCGCAAATCGAGGCCGGTTTCGGTGGCGGTGACTGTGAGCGAAAACGCCCCTTTGGCTAGGGTTGAAAGTTGGGCGCTGAGCGCCCGCAAAGCTGGCAGCGCTGCAACAATAGCGGGCACGACAACAGCGCATTCGTCGATCGGTTCAACAGAATGGCTCATCATGCGGTTAAAGCCGAACACCAGTTTGCCGCTGGCCATGGTGGCGGTAAACATCGCGCGGCGGCGCGAGGCGGGCGGCGAGAGGATCAAATCGCCGAGCGGTTCTTCAATGCCAACGGATTTTAAAGCCGCTGATACAAGTTCGGTTTTCCATGCACGGTAGGGTTCGGCCCTCCAGTGCTGCATGCCGCAGCCGCCGCAGGCGGTAAAATGTTTGCAGACCGGCTCGATGCGCTCGGGTGAGGGTGTCAGCACCGCCATCACATCGGCACGCGTGCCGTTGACAGCCAGCGTCACCTCTTCGCCCGGCAGTGTGAACGGCACGAAGACTTTTTCCATTTGGGCTTTATTGTTTTCAATTTCGGCAATACCGTCGCCGCCTGAGCCTATCGCAAAGATTGTTGCTTTGGTGGTCATTCGTCGTCTTCTTCGATTTGTTTTTGCGCGGCCAATAAGTATTCCTGCGTGCCGTCGCCGCCTTCCAAGGGTGAAGGCGTAACGCCGAGGCTGCGCCACTGTGTTTGCGTATTCAGCCAATGTTCGAGTTCGGTTGCCATGCGCGGGCCATCTTCTGCATTTTTCAATAAGCCGTCCTTGGCAACGCCATCCTTCCCGACTTCAAATTGCGGCTTGATCAAAAACACGCCAAACGCGCCTTCAACCGCCAGATCCAATGCGGGCGGCAAAACCAATTTCAGCGAGATAAAGCTGGCATCGCAGACGATGAATTCCGGCTCTTCATACTCAAGATCATCGAGCGTCAACTCACGGGCGTTAAGGCCCTCAGTGGAAACCACGCGCGGATTTTGCGCAATGCGCGGGTGAAGCTGGCCGTGGCCAACATCAATGGCATGCACTTTTGCGGCTTGACGCTCGATGAGCACCTGGGTGAATCCGCCGGTTGAAGCGCCAATATCGAGGCAGATTTTGCCTGAAGGATCGAGCTTGAAATGGTCGAGCGCGGCAACGAGTTTCAGCGCAGAACGGCTGACAAACCGTGCGGCTTCATCGTTGATTTCGATAACGTCAAAGTGTGTAATTTCAACAGCGGGCTTGGTGATCACCACGCCATTGACCAGCACTGTGCCGCGCAAAACAGCATCACGCGCCCGCGCCCGCGCAGGGTAAAAGTGGCGGGCTACCAGCGCCTGATCAAGCCGTGTTTTCGTATTTGTGTTCATCTCAGCCGCATGACGCGTTTCACTGCATCATGCAAGCACTTGGGGCCAAGGTGCTAGTTTTTCGCCAGAACCAGTGCACCGGTATAGGCCTCGCGTGGCGGGTAAGGCGGTTCAATTTTGGCAATTGCAACCGGTGCCTCTACCGCAGTCTCAACAGGCTGTGCCACGTTGATTTCTGTGCCGAAACGCAAAGTTGCCATCATCCACATCGGATCATTTTTGCGTGCTGCGCTTAAGGGCAATGGGCCGCGTTTGACGTCAATTTCTGTCACCATATGCAGCGGTTCGCCACCATTATGGCTGCCGCGCATGTCACCAATACGTTTGGCAAGGCTCTCTTTGGCCCAGCGTTCCAGATTGGTGTCGTAGCCGGCAGGCCCACCTGCCATAGATTGTGTTGCACTCAAACACAAAAGTCCGGCGGCGAGTGCCGTCTTTAGTCCAGCCATTTTCACGCGCAGTCTTATGGGCTGCATTTTCGTGAAATGGCCAATGCGCATTTTTGCGTTCATGGCCTTAAGTCCCCTGTTATGAGGGCAACTTAGCAGGCAGGG
>JANMFT010000434.1:0-6852 GCA_031374255.1 Limoniibacter sp.
TGGTGCGACACGGGCCGGGCGGCCATTGCTTTTGGAGGGCGGTCTTGACTGGAAACCGATGTCGCTGACACCGAAAGATATGGATTTTCTGGAAGCGAAACACTCGGCTGCGCGAGAAAATGCGCTTGCCTTTGGTGTGCCGCCAATGCTGCTCGGCATACCGGGCGACAACACTTATTCGAATTACGCAGAAGCCAATCGCGCGTTTTATCGCATGACAGTGCTGCCATTAATCAACCGGTTGGCGGGCGAATTAACGGCAAATTTGGCTCCGCATTTCGGTGATGGCCTGCGGTTGGAGCACGATACAGACCGCATCGAAGGCCTGTCCCAAGAGCGCGATTTGCTGTGGGCGCGGCTGACAGCAGCAACGTTTTTGTCGGATGACGAAAAACGTGAAGCGCTAGGCTATGGCCCGCGCGTTACTAAAAATGAAAGGAAAACCCAACATGTCTGATTGGACAACAACGCTTGCAGATTGGTCAGCAAGGGGGGCGGGAGCCATTGCGGGCTCATCAGTTTCACTGGTGTATTTTCTCCCCAAGCAACGACACGAGGCTCTTAACCGGCTGGCAGTCGGGATTATTTGCGGGTTGGTGTTTGGGCAAGCCGCCGGTGAAAAACTGATCGAATTTATGGCGCTTACCGTTCATCCAACCGAATTTGAAACGGTTCTTATGGGTGCTGCGGCTGCGAGCTTTGCCTCTTGGTGGGCGCTCGGTGTGCTGGTGCGCTTGATTGAGCGCAGCACGTCGGCACCTGACAAAAAGGGCGCGAGACAAAACACCCAGAAGGAAGCCACAGAATGATGGAGGAAAAGTCTTTTATGGCCCCGGTTTTGAAATTCGCCAAAGTTCCGTTTGCGTCGGTTGAAACCGAAGAGGGCACATTTTCCGGTTATGCTTCTTTGTTCGGGCGCGTTGACCTTGGCAATGACCGTGTCGCCAAAGGCGCATTTCAAAAAGCATTGAAGCAACGCGGCGCAAAAGGCGTGCGGATGCTGTTTCAACATGACCCGAATGAAGTGATTGGCACGTGGCTGGACATCCGCGAGGACGAGGCCGGGCTTTATGTCAAAGGTCGCATTAACCAAAATGTGAAACGCGGCGCGGAGGTTTTGGAGCTCATTCGGGCCGGTGCGATTGACGGGCTTTCAATAGGGTTCAAAACCGTGCGGGCGACCAAGAATCAAGCGGCAGGAATCCGCACGATTCACGAGGCCGATCTCTGGGAGATTTCGGTTGTGACATTTCCAATGCTGCCCGAGGCGCGGGTGAGCGAAGTCAAAGCTGGCGATGTTTTGCCAAGTATCCGGACATTTGAACACTGGCTGACGCGCGATGCCGGCCTTTCTCGTTCGCAAGCACGCCGGGTGATTGCAAAGGGCTATGCCAGCCTAAAACGCGGGCGTGATGCCGCAGAAGACACAAACTTGGACCAACATCGGCCAACCGCACCGGCGGGCCTTGTAGCCCGTATCCGCGATGCGGCGGCCATTCTCAAACATAAAGGACAAACAACATGACAGACTTTCATTCTGCGCAGGATGCTGCGCCGGAAACCAAATCGCATGGTGGAGAAGTAGCTGAGGCATTCGGCGAATTTATGCATGCTTTTGAGGAGTTCAAATCAGCAAACGACGACCGACTTTCACAGCTCGAAACCCGTGTGGGTGCCGATGTGATTACGGTTGAGAAAGTGGATCGCATCAATGCGGCGATTGACGACCAAAAACGCGCGCTGGACGCATTTGTGACAAAAAGTCTGCGTCCCCCACTTGGCGGTGAAACCCGCAAACTGGCTTCACCGGAACATGCTGCTGCTTTTGACGCCTATGTTCGCAAAGGTGACGAGCGCGGCTTAATGCGGATTGAAGAAAAAGCTTACAACATCACGGCTGGTGCGGATGGCGGCTTTCTTGTGCCACCCGAAGTTGCTGCGGATATTGGCAAGCGTTTGGCGAAAATTTCTCCTATCCGTTCGATTGCGACGGTACGACAAGTTTCGGCATCGGTGCTGAAAAAACCGTTTTCATTAACCGGACCTGCAACGGGTTGGGTAGCAGAAGCAGCGGTGCGCCCGACAACAAACTCCGGCACACTTTCTGAATTGCAGTTTCCGACCATGGAGCTTTATGCCATGCCGGCGGCAACGGCGGCTTTGCTCGACGATAGTATTGTCGACATGGACAGCTGGATTGCGTCCGAAGTTGAAACCGCGTTTGCCGAGCAAGAGAACCAAGCCTTTGTGACAGGCGACGGCGTTGCTAAACCGCGCGGATTTTTAGATTACCCTAATGTCGCCGAAGCTGTTTGGGCTTGGGGTAGTCTTGGCCAAATATCCACAGGCGTTTCCGGTGCGTTTCCGGCCTCGAACCCGTCAGATATTCTGATGGAACTTATGTACGCTCTGAAATCCGGCTACCGCCAGAATGCTTCGTGGGTGATGAGCCGTCAAACGCAAGCGGCAATTCGCAAGCTCAAAGACACGACTGGTAATTACCTTTGGACACCGCCTGCTGCTGTTGGTGAGCGTGCAATGCTGATGGGTTTCCAATTGGTGGAAGCAGAACACATGCCCGATATTTCCGCCAATGCCAAGGCGATTGCTTTTGGCGACTTCCAGCGCGGTTATCTGGTGGTTGACCGTGTCGGTGTTCGCATATTGCGCGACCCGTATTCTGCCAAACCTTACGTGCTGTTTTACACAACCAAACGTGTCGGCGGCGGTGTGCAGGATTTTGATGCGATTAAGATTTTGAAATTCGGCGTCTAGGTCTTTGTTTGGCGCATTGTTTCAACGAAAAACCGCGAACACTTTTTCGCACGATGTGCTGACCCCTGAATTTAGACCCGATCGCGGCCCCGTTTCCCTCCCCAGCGGGGCCGCATCCCTCCCAATTTTGCGAGTATTTCAGATGGCATTGTTTAAAATTACGGAACCGGCACTTGAGCCGGTGACGGTTGCAGAAGCGCGTTCATGGCTCCGCATCAGCCACAGCAGCGAGGACACGCTGATCGCCGATTTAATTTCCGCCGCGCGGCAGGATGTTGAGAACCAGACCGGCCTTTCCCTTATCAGCCAGCAATGGCGAATGACGATGGATAATTGGCCGGACGGCGACATGATTGAATTGCCGCGCGGCCCGGTGACAGGTGTAAATGCAGTTACGGTTTATGCGGCCAATGGCACGCCTTCTGTGGTTTCGTCTGTGGATTATCTCGTGGATATGCGGAGAGACCCGGCGCGGTTGCTGTTTGAAAAACGTGGCAATCCCGGACGCCGTATGAACGGTATCGAGATTGATTTCAGCACCGGATTTGGCGCAACGGGAACCAGTGTCCCGGATATGCTGAACCGTGCAATTTTGCTGCTGGTGGCGCACTGGTATGAGTTTCGCGGCGCATTTCGTGCCAGCGACCAGCCGGTATCTTACCCTGACGGGTATCTGTCTTTGATGCGGCCTTACCGCAAAGTGAGGCTGTAATGCGGCTGACATTTATTGATCCGGGGACATTGCGGACTGAACTTCGGCTCGAACAGGTGGCGCAAACGCCGGACGGCTTTGGCGGCAAGACAGAAATCTGGAACGAGATTGCCGTGGTTTTCGGGCGGTTTGAACCGTTGACCGTAAGCCAAATGTTTCGTGCCGATCAGGACATTGAAAGCGCAACGCACCGCATCACGATCCGTATGCGGACAGGTGTGAAAAGCGCAATGCGATTTAAGTTGGGTCTGCGGCTTTTCAGAATTGTGACAGTGAGCGACCCCGATGAAACAGGGCGGTATTTGAATTGTTATTGTGAGGAACTGCCATGAAATTATCTGCAAAAATCACCCGCAACCGTATTGCTTCAACGCTGCGCTGGATTGGCTTGGCGGCCCTGGAAGAAGCAGGCCATTCAAATACCATTACAGCCAACCCGGCGGACACACTTGGCCGGTTTGAAATGGCGGCCCAGCGCGCGGCGAAAATGAAGCCAGGAAAATATCGATGATTGCGGCGGCGGCTTTACAGGCAGCAATCCATGCGCGGTTGATAGGCGATACGTCTGTAACGACATTGCTCGGCGGGCCAAAGGTTCATGACCGCACGCCGCCCGAAGAGGCATTTCCCTATGTGACTTTCGGGGCGGCGGCCTCACAAGATTGGAGCACAGGAACCGAGCGCGGTGATGACCATCTCATCATCATCAATGTCTGGTCGCGCAGCCAAGGTAAAAAGCAGGTGCTTGATATTGCGGGTGCGGTGATTGCCTCACTCGAAACAGCGGCGTTGGCCCCGGCTGGTCACCGCGTGGTGTTGCTGCGGCTGATGGGTATGGACGCAAACTACGATAGCGGCCTTCGCGGCTATCGCGCCACGGTGCGGTTTGAAGCGCTGACAGAAGTTCTTTGACAATTCAAAATAGAAAAGGAGACGGCGATGGCCGCTCAAAAGGGCAAGGATATGTTGCTCAAAGTTCGCACCGCCGTGGGCGTTTTTACCACGGTTGCCGGACTTCGGGCACGCAAAATGGCATTCAACGCCGAAACGGTTGATGTAACAGACGCGGACTCCGCAGGCCGTTGGCGTGAGTTGATTGGCGGGGCAGGGGTGCAGCGCGCTGCGCTTTCAGGTTCGGGGATTTTTAAAGACGTAGCATCGGATTTTAAGGTGCGGGAATTGTTTTTCAATTCAGCGCTTGAAGATTGGCAAATTATTGTGCCGGATTTTGGCACTGTGGCGGGACAGTTCCAAATCACCGCGCTTGAATATTCCGGAAATTACGACGGCGAACTGACATTTGAAATTGCACTGGAATCCGCCGGTGCGCTAACCTTTACGGTGATTTAACATGGTCAATGTGCATCGCGGCGAAGTGCTCGCCACCCTTGATGGCGTTCAAAGAAAAATGAGACTAACGCTAAATGTGCTTGCTGAATTGGAAGAGGCGTTTGGCGTTGATAGTCTGTTTGAGTTGATCCAGAAACTGACGTCACAAAAACTGACCGCGCGCCATTTGGCTTTAATTGTTGCTGCCGGATTGCGTGGTGCGGGTGAAGATATGGACGCAGACCGCGTTGGCGCGATGCATTGCGAAAAAGGCGCAACCGGCTTTGCGGACATTGCGCGCGCGCTGCTTGAAGCAAGCTTTGGCATCGGAAAAGCGGAAGTTGCTCCAAAAATATGAACTCACAAAACCCGGCAAGCTGGCAAGAACTGATGGCGTTTGCATTTGGCGTGTTGAAACTGACGCCTGAAACATTTTGGGCAATGACACCGCGCGAATTTGATGCCGCAGCATCGCCTTTTTTGCATGCGGGCCAAACCACTCAACGTGGCACTTTGGCGGTGCTGATGCAGGAATTTCCAGACACTTAACAATAGAAAGGTTGCCGCTATGGACGACCAAATGACGGTTCGCATTGGTGCGGACACAAGCGCGCTTGAGCGCAGTTTGAGGCAGATGGAACTTGATGCCGACCGCTTTGCGTCAACATTGACACAGGGGCTGAAAAGCGCGGTGGTCAGCGGTAACAGCCTTGAAGATGTGCTGCGCAGCATAGGGCGGCAACTGGCAGGCAATGCGCTGAGCATTGGTTTAGCGCCTTTTGAAAAGCTGCTTGGTGGTGCAATTGGCAGCCTGTTTGGAGGGCTGATGCCGTTTGCCAAAGGCGGCACGCCAGGGCTTGGTAGCGGTGTTGTCTCGTCGCCAACTGTGTTTGGTATGGGCTCGCAACTGGGCGTGATGGGAGAAGCTGGTGCGGAAGCCATTTTGCCGTTGCGCCGTGATGCCAGCGGCAGACTTGGTGTCGGCGGCGCAGGCGGCGGCGGCCCGGTGACGGTCAATGTATCGATAGCAACGCCGGATGCGCAATCATTCCGCAAATCCGAAGGCCAGATTGCAGCCATGCTGGCACGAACCGTATCCCGCGGCACACGCAATATTTGAGGTGAAACCATGCCCGGATTACCGGCTTTCCATGATGTGCGTTTTCCGCTGTCGATCTCGTTTGGGGCAACCGGCGGGCCCGAGCGCAGTGTAGAGATTGTTTCGCTTTCTTCGGGCCGTGAGAAGCGCAATCTGCGCCAAGCTCATGCACTTCGTCGTTTTGACGCAGGCACAGGCCTGCGGGCAATCGCTGAAATCGAGGATATTCTAAACTTTTACGAAGCGCGCAAAGGCCCGCTTCACGCATTTAGATTTCGTGACCCATTTGACTGGAAAAGTTGTGGCCAAGCCACTGCTATTTCACCAATTGATCAACAGATTGGCGGTGGAACCGGAACAAACGCAACGTTTGCCCTCGCCAAAACTTACGGCACTTTGGCGTTTGCTTATCAGCGGCCTTTGGCTTGTGTGGTGGCATCAAGTCTGCGGGTTTCGGTGGACGGGATAGAGGTCGCTTCCTCGACGTATCAAGTGACGCCGCCAGGAAGTGCGATCGTTTTTCTGCCGGGTTTTATTCCAGCGAATGGTAAAATTGTCAGGGCTGGTTTTGAGTTTGATGTGCCGGTGCGGTTTGAAGGCTCATCTCTGACGTTATCGCTCGCCAATTTTCGGGCAGGGCAGGTTCAAGCCATTCCGCTTAAAGAGGTGCTGCTATGATCCCGTTTTCACTGGCGATGAAAGCCGCTGTCTCAAGCGACGTGACCACGCTTTGTTATTGCTGGAAAATGACCCGCAAGGATGGTGTGGTAACAGGTTTTACCGACCACGACCGGACGCTGACGTTGGATGGTGTGCTTTGCAAACCCAACAGCGGATTTACGGCAAAGGAAGCCGAAACAGCCTTGGGCCTGACGATTGGCAATAGTGAAATTGAAGGTGCGCTGGATGATGCGGAGATAACGGCAACCGATTTGTC
>JANMFT010000458.1:0-12141 GCA_031374255.1 Limoniibacter sp.
ACACACAGCCCGGAGAAACTGTTGCAAAGTGCCACCTCGCTTATTGTTAAAAATGCCGCAAGTAAATTTGAGCAGATTGATCCGAAAATGGCGCGCTTTACGCGTAATGTGATTGTCCGGCTTACAGACGGCACCATGCACACGGTTACGCTGGCTGCACTCAAAGATTTTTTGATCGACCACGATCATGAACTTCTCGACATTATCACCGAACGGACAGTGGCATTACAATGAGAGGGCACCGATGACTGCCATTTTTCGCTTGGTGAAATTTGAATTCAGACTGGTGCGTATACTATTTTTCCGCATCATTGTTGAACGTCTGCTCAACACAGTTATGGCGGCTTTGGCTGGTTTTGGCGCAGTTTATGTCAGCTCCAGATGGAGCACGAACATTGCCGATATCACCCATCAGCCCGTTAGTATCGCCGGTGTGCAGAGCATGATCTTATTTTCATTTCTGTATGCCGAAACTATTTTGGCAAGCTGGCAATATACAATCAACCGGACCGGGCGGATGGAACTGATTTTCAATTCCACGCAGCCACCTTTACGAATCGTGTTTATCAAAAACTTTGTTTCAGCTGTGGTGACGTTTGGTCTTTTAATCCTGATCTATGGCGGACCGCTTGCTTGGTTCGGCTTGATGGGCGCGTTTAATGTCAGCTTTTTGTTGGCCGCCGTTGCCACAATGTTTGTCTGCTGTTGCGTTATGAGCTTTAATGCTGTGTTCGAGTTCAGGGTGAGGCAGGTTAAAGCCCTTACCTCTACGCTCAATCTGGTGCTGCCCTATATGGCAACACGCTATGCGGCAGACTTACCCAGCAGCTTTGGCTTTATACCTTATTTTAATGGCGCTAAATTTTTGAGTTTGAACGTTGCTGTGGGTGTCATCGATGTGGCTTGGCTGTTTTTAACCGCGGCAGTGACCGGCAGTACCTTTTTATTCATTACACAAATGGTAATCAACCGCATCCGCTCAACCGCATCAGTCTATTTGGAATGAGGCTAATTGCGGTTGCGGCAACACGGTTTCTGAAAGCTCACAGAACAAGCAATGTTACACATCACATTTTATCCGTGTGATTGTATTTAAGTGCAGACGTTTTTTGCTAAAAACCACCTGCATCATTTTCCGCAGTCAGAGCATTCCCGCCGAAACGCGTCACGCTTATGAACGCCCGTCGCTGATAGATTGTATTGGAACGGTTGAAAGAGCGTGGATTTCCCAATGTGGTCATACGCGATGCAACCAATCGCGCGGCAGTTAATGCCATTCATGATGACGTGGTGCTTGTGTATCGCTTCAAGGAAGCTGCAGCATTTCGAGATTGCGAAACAATT
The DNA here is from genome assembly GCA_031374255.1 of Limoniibacter sp. GTDB lineage: Bacteria > Pseudomonadota > Alphaproteobacteria > Rhizobiales > Rhizobiaceae > JALOTE01. The sequence continues at coordinate 1,345 of JANMFT010000458.1, forward strand.
CAAGTGCTTCAGGATTTGCCAAGGCTTCAATGTTTTTAACCGGTCGGCCGTGCACAATTTCACGCACCGCAAGTTCTGTTATCTTACCGGACTTGGTGCGCGGAATATCACTGACTGCAATGATCTTTGCGGGCACGTGGCGCGGCGAAGCGCCATTGCGGATTTGCAACCTGATCATTCTTTCAAGTCCGGCATCAAACAACACTCCTGCCTTCAGGCGTATGAATAGAACCACCCTGACATCACCATCAAAATCCTGTCCTATAGCAAGCGCTTCCAGCACGTCGGGGATTTGCTCAACTTGCGCATAAATTTCCGCAGTGCCAATGCGAACGCCGCCGGGATTAAGCGTCGCATCCGAACGGCCATGGATGATGAAGCCACCGTTAGATGTCAGCTCGGTAAAATCGCCGTGGCACCAGATAGAATCGTGGCTGAATACGCCAAATCGTTCAAAATAGGCCGCATGGTAACGCTGGTTACCACGATCATTGTAAAAACCAAGTGGCATCACAGGAAATGCTTTGATGCAAACCAATTCGCCTTTTATGCCTACCGACGCTTTACCTCCGCTATCGTCCCAAACCTCAACAGCCATACCCAAGCCCGGTCCTTGAATTTCGCCCCGGTAGACCGGCCTTGCCGGATCGCCGAGCACAAAGCACGATACGATATCGGTGCCGCCGGAAATTGAAGCCAAATGAACGTCAGGTTTTATGTTTTGATATACGTAGTCAAAAGCGTCAGCCGATAATGGCGACCCGGTTGAACAAATGGTTCGCAAGCTCACTAACTTATGTGTGTCCTTCGGCCTCAGTTCAAGCTTGCGGATACCATCGATGAATTTGGCAGAAACACCGAGCAAGGTCATTTGCTCTCGCTCGGCAAAATCAAACAGAACGTCGGGGCCGGGATGGAATGGTGATCCGTCATAAAGCAGTAAAGTTGCACCAGCGCCAAGACCGCCCACTAACCAGTTCCACATCATCCAGCCCAGCGTGCTGAAATAAAATATTCTGTCGCCTGAACGTGTATCGCTATGCAGACGATGTTCTTTGAGGTGTTGTAAAAGCACGCCGCCAGCACGATGAATGATGCATTTGGGCACACCGGTCGTGCCGGACGAAAATAAGATATAAAGCGGGTGATCAAATGGCAGCAGCGCGTAATCAACGGTCGTTTCTATAAATGGAGCCAGCACTTCATTCCAAACAATTGCTTCAGGAATCAGGCCGCAAATTTCATCACCTTTTCCGATCAAATCCACAATGATAACGCGCTGAAGTGAAGGCAAATCTGCAACAATTTCCTGCAATTTTCCGGACAGGTTGATGGTTTTGCCCGCATAGAAGTAGCCATCCACGGCAATCAATAATTTGGGTTCAATCTGGCCAAACCGGTCGAGTACGCCGCGCGCACCAAAATCGGGTGAGGCTGAACACCAAACCGCACCAATAGATGCAGTGGCCAGCATTGCGGCCACAGCCTCCGGCATGTTTGGCAACAGTGCAGCAACCCTGTCACCGGCAACAATTCCGGCGGCACGCATGGCTTGCTGCAGACGTGAAACCTGGTTGTGTAAATGGTCCCAAGACCACCTTGCTTCTGCTTTATCTTCCGCCTGGAACACCAGTGCATCCTCAGCACCTGTCCGGCGCAGGAAATTGGCTGCGACGTTCAGATTTGCGTCGGGGAAAAAACGGGTTGACGTCATGTTCGAGCCGGGCACCAAAACGCGCTCACCTTTTTGACCGATCACGCCGCAAAAATCCCAGACAGCATCCCAAAAATGTGCAGTCTCATTTATAGACCAAGCGTGAAGTGAGGCGTAATTGTCAAAATTTAAACTGAAGCGCCGCTGCAAAAAAGCTTTGAACGCAAACATTCCTGTTGCCGTAATCTGATCTTGCGAAGGAACCCAAACTGGAACATCCGGCAGATTTTGGTCATTTGACTCATGTTCTATGTTTGATTTGCCGGTCTGGTTCACTTCTCAATAAATCCTATTGGATTGAAGACGGCTGTTTAATCGTGGAGATCGAGCGGCCAAGCTTGGCATCAGCCGGCAATTCCTGCGAGCCATCACTCATAGTTGCAAGGCACTGGTGCATTAAAGGGGCAAAAGGAACTACTTTGGATAATTCAAGATAAATATGCAGCCACAATTGTTCGCAGGTGGCCAGCAATTGCCCATCGGATGCCGCTCGCATCTCTTGATAGAGGTGAAGCTTCTTTTCACCCAGAGCCACGATCCAAGTGGAGACATCAAAAGCCTGTCCTGCCCTTGCTTCATGGATATAATTGAGATGCAATTCGGCAGTCACGGTCGAAAACCCTGTTGCCAAAGCTTCCGGCGAATAAAATTGTTCAAAAAACGCAGCATCGGCAGCATCCGTAAAAACATGCAGATAAAAACGCATATTCATATGACCAAGGCCATCAAGCCACTCGTCAAGAACTCTGCCACTCCATTTCATTTTGGCTAACGCTCTTAAGGCCGGTGCAGCGTTTTGACTTCCATGAAATCTTCAAGCCCAAAACGTCCGCCTTCGCGGCCATTGCCTGATTGCTTATAACCGCCAAAGGGACTGCCGTACCGGTGCGGTGCACCATTTATATGAATCATGCCCGCTCGCAATTTTGATGCAACACGTTCAGCGCGTTCAGGACTACCTGTTTGAACATAGGCAGCCAGGCCGTAATTGGTGTCATTGGCAATGGCGATGGCGTCTTCTTCTGTGTCGAACGGCATGATCGACAAGACAGGCCCAAATACTTCATTGCGGGCAATCGACATCGCATTGTTAACATCGGCAAAGATGGTAGGGCGGACATAATAGCCGGTTTTAAAGCCTTCGGGTTTACCAACGCCGCCGACAAGAACACGTGCGCCTTCTGCAATTCCGGCCTCAATTAATGTTTGAATGCGGCCGTATTGTATATCGCTTATGACGGGGCCAATATGGCCACCATCTTGTTGCGGATCACCAACTTTAGTTTCGTTTCCAACGCGCGTCGCAATCTCAATGGCTTTTTCATAGACTGATTGCTGCACCAAAAGGCGCGTAGGTGCATCGCAAGATTGGCCGGAATTATTGAAACATTCCCACACACTTCCTGCAATCCGGTCTTCGAGATCGGCATCTTCAAACACGATGTTTGGCGATTTGCCGCCAAGTTCCAGTGTAACACGCTTGACTGTATCGGCGGCATCTTTGCTGACCGCGATCCCTGCTCGGGTTGAACCCGTAAAGGAAACCATGTCAACATCAACATGACGGGACAGTGCCGCACCAACGTTCAAACCGTCGCCATTGACGAGATTAAATGTCCCGGCGGGAAACCCGGCCTCATGCACCATTTCAGCATAAAGCATGGCAGATAATGGCGTGAATTCACTTGGTTTGAGCACACAGGTACAGCCCGTTGCGAGTGCAGGAACAACCTTCAGCGCAATCTGATTGATTGGCCAATTCCACGGCGTTATCAGACCGCAAACGCCAACAGGCTCACGCAGCATCACATCACCATTTGGCAACTCCTCGCGCATGTGCAGGGCTTTGAGTGCGTCTATGAAACCTTGTAAATGGCCAACACCGACATCTGCTTGTTGTTCGCGGCACATTGTGGCCGGTGCGCCCAGTTCAAGCGTGATGATTGCAACCATTTCATCATAACGACGCTTATAAATATCAAGAAGCTTTTCCAAAAGTGCCAAGCGTTCGGCTGTGCTGGTTTGGCTGTAAGACACAAAAGCCACTCGTGCGGCAGCCACCGCACGGTCGATATCTGCGGAAGTGCCCATTGAAATTACAGCCACTGGCTTTTCGGTCGCTGGGTTGATGACTTCAAGATCATTGGCTTTCAAGGGGGCAACCCACTGGCCATTGATGTAAAAAGAACGCTTATTGAGCATGATAATCTCCGGCTGGATTTAAGAACATATAAGAGCAGTAATCATTTAAAAATCAGCCGAAACGCGGGCCCTTGACCTTTGCGTATTTACCAATTTTTTGTTCAGAACTTTGGGGCGGGCGTTCCGGCAAACCAAGAATGTCGCGCGCTTCTGTCGGGCTTGCAATTTCAGCGCCAATCAAACGCACTAGCTTTATGGCTTTTTCAACCAGAGTCGCATTGCTGGCATACACACCTTTTTCGAGCCAAAGGTTATCTTCCAGCCCGACACGCACATGTCCGCCGAGCAGCACAGCTTGAGCGACGGCAGGAAATTCGTTCCTGCCAATACCAAACGCAGCCCAAACGGCGTCCTTTGGCAACAAGGATTTCTGGTAAAGCATCGTATGGGAATCGTATGGCGCGCCCCATGGAATGCCAAGGCAAAGTTGAAACAAAGGTGTGCCGCTGATCAGTCCTTCGGCACAGAGCTGGCTTGCAAACCAAATATTGCCAGTATCAAAACACTCAAGTTCGGGCTTTACGCCATAGGATTGAATGAGCTTTGCTTGCGTCCGCAATTGATCGGGGGTTTGAACCAGCAGATGGTTTTGGTCGCCGAAATTCAAGGACCCGCAATCGAGCGTGCAAATTTCAGGGCGTAATTCCGCAATATGTAATAGACGCTCAATCGGTCCGACCAAATCGGTATCGTCTTTGTCGAAGGCAAGCGGAGTTTCACCGCGGCCAATATCCAGATCGCTGCCCATGCCGGCAGTGAGGTTTATCACCACATCACTGTTAGCCGCACGAATGCGCTCCACCACTTCACGGTAAAGATGCACCGCTCTTGAGCTTTTTCCGGTTTTTGGATCCCTGACATGACAATGAACAACTGCGGCACCCGCAGAGGCAGCTTCAAGTGCAGAGGTGGCGATTTGCTCCGGTGTCACCGGGATCGCAGGATGCTTACCTACGGTGTCACCCGCGCCCGTAATGGCGCAGGTTACGATGACTTTTGGGTTCATGCTATTTGCCCTTATTTCCGGTTCTGACCCTAAGCTTCACTCAAACCTTCAGTTTGTTTTCGAACATGATTGAGTATTTTCGTGTCGTTTCCGCCATGGCGTAGTGACACTCTGTGCCGCGTAAAACAACAAAACCTTCGCCGGCGGTATAAAACTTCTCTGTTCCATCTTTGAAAGTTAGCCTGATGCTTCCCTTTAAAATCAAACAGAATTCATCGCATGGGTAGAATGGAATATACTCGACGCAAGGCGTGCTCTCCCAAATTCCGACCATGAATTGGCGTGTGGGATCCACGTAATCAAAAGTGCCGATTTCAGTGCCGACACCTGAAACAATGTTGGCCTGATCCATTACCGAGATCGGCTGCAAGCCATGGCCTGGAGGGCCATCCGGATATACTTTGAAGACTTTGCTGTCTTGCACAACGGTCTGTTCCATAGTCACGGCTCCTAAATTCTGCGGCAGAAAGCCTCAATGGCTCCAGCTCAAATTGAAAATTGCATTTTCAAACGTACTGAAAAACTGCTCTCTTTGGGTTATTACTCCTGAAATTCAGGAGTAATAATAAGATGCCATGTAAAGATTAGTGCCCGCCAATATCATCGTCACCGCCTTCTGATTCAGGATGAAGCCGCGCATGAATCCGGCCTTTCAACGCTAAAAACTCCGGTGTTGAAAACAGCTCATACCGCCGCGGCCGGGGTAAAGGCACAATGATTTTGTCAACAAAGCGCCCCGGGCGGGCAGACATGACATAAATGATGTCGCCGAGAAAAAGGGCTTCTTCAATGTCGTGGGTAACGAACAGAACGGTTTTACTGTCTTTTTCCCAAACCTTGAGCAGTAATTGTTGCATGCTGGTGCGTGTTTGGCTGTCCAATGCGCCAAAGGGCTCGTCCATCAGCAGCACTTCGGGATCATTGGCCATCGCCCGAGCAATGGCAACACGTTGTTTCATGCCACCGGAAAGCTGTCCGGGATAGCTGTTCTGGAAGCTGGAAAGGCCGACAGCATCAACATAAAATCGCGCTGTCGCAGCGCGTTGTTCACTTGGAACTTTGCGCAGCTTCAAACCAAATTCGACATTTTCCCTGACATTTAACCACGGGAACAGCGAATAATTCTGGAAGACCATGCCGCGTTGCCGGCCGGGACGATAGACTGGAACACCATCCACCAGACACTGCCCGCCGCTTGCGCGTTTCAAGCCAGCAATAATATCTAATAGGCTGGATTTGCCACAGCCTGATGGACCTACGATAACAGCAAACTGTTTATCAGGCACATCGAGGCTGACATTATCAAGCGCAATGACAGGACTGTTGGGATTACCAAATTCAAGGCGGACATTATTGACTGCGACCGTTCCCATGACACCCTCTCAACGAATTTCAGACCAAGGCAACAAGGCCCGCTTCAGGAGGCGAAACAGCTGATCGGTAAGGATGCCAAGCACACCGATAACCAGAATGGCGACGAAAATAACATCGGCGTGAAAGCCGCGCATGGCTTGCATACTCATATAGCCAAGACCGGCAGACGAGCCAACCAATTCGGCAACCACAAGATAAGTCCAAGCCCAGCCCATCGTGACCCGCAACATATCCATCAGGCCCGGCAACATCGCAGGAATGAGCACACGCCAGAGAATTTGGCGGCGTCCTGCACCAAGTGTATAGGCCGCATTCAGCAATTCATTGGGAACCCGGTTGACGATATCAACCACCATAACAACCTGCTGAAAAAACGTACCAATAACGATGACCGTTATTTTTTGTTCAATGCCGATGCCAACCCATAAAATCAGCAGTGGTATCATGGCGGTCACCGGCAAATAGCGGATGAAGTTAATTACCGGCTCAAACGCTGCCTGCACAACGCGGAAAGTGCCCATAAACAACCCAAGCGGGATAGCCAGCAATGAAGAAATCAAAAAGCCAATATTGATAACCAACAGGCTGGCCCAAACATGTTTGCCCAACATACCGCTTATCAGCGAATCCCAAAATGCTGACAAAACTGCGCCGGGGCTTGGAAAGAATGCCGGATCCGCCAGTCCGCCATATGAAAGCACAACCCACACCAAACCAATCACCAGCACCCCTATGGTGCTGGCCATCAGCGCTCCACCGGCGGGGATTGCGCCGCGCGGAGTTAGCCAGCGATCCGTCGCATTCTCCCTCGCCTGATCCATAAATCAGCCGCCGTATAAAGTCTGATCAATCAGATCGACCGGCTTCACATCAACTTGCACTTTTTGGAAGCCTTTCCAGATTTCAATGGCGTCTGAAACCGTCTGATGCAAAGTTCCGGGCTGGCCGTCTTTACCGAACAGCGCTTCATTGCCTGCCTTGTCGATGTATTTTATGCCACCGGCTGCAGCCTTAAAATCCTCAGGCTTTTCAATCCAGCCGCCGACACCTTTTGCCATAATCGCGTAGGACTCATCAGGATTTTTATTGAGATAATCCAACGCACGATACCACGCGCGGGCAAACGCTTTTAAATCATCAGCTTTAGCTACTGCATTTTCGCCGGTAACCGCCAGCACATCAACAATTGCACCGGGCAACTCGGCGCTGCTGGCTAATAATTTGCCATGCGGTGCGTTTGCACCAAGGCTCAAGGCCGGTTCCCAAGTGACTGCCGCGTCAACCTGCTCTGCAACAAAGGCAGTCCCTGCATCCGCTGCAGTCATGTTGACAGCTTCAATATCAGCTTGTGTCAAACCGTTCCGCTTCAGCAGCACATTGAGAAAATATTGCGAAATTGTTCCCTGTTCAAAGGCTACACGCTTGCCTTTAAGATCTGCAATTGTTGCGATTTCCTTATTGGAAACCACACCATCACCGCCATTGCTGTAATCAACAGCCATTGCATAGCGCACGGTTTTGCCAGGCTTAAGATAGCTTGGAAATTCATCCGCAGTGGAGGCGGCAATATCAATTTGGCCTGCAAACATTGCACCGATTTTCAAAGCAGTGTCTTCCATAATCACAAACTCGACATCGACACCTTCTTCTTTGAAAAAGCCTTTGTCCTGCGCGATATAAAAAGGCCCGTAACCAACCCAAGTGGAATGGCCGACTTTTAAGTTGCCCGCAAATGCAGGCATGGCAAAAGCTGTCCCAATTGTCAGGCCCAGCGTAGCAATCCATTTTCCAAACATGTCATGTCTCCCCCACAGCGCCAGTGCTGTTTTGCGTTGATCACTTTTGATTTATCCGGTTGTCCTTGCGTGAAAAATCCGGCCGATAGCATTGAGCAGCAATTGCGCTGCAAGTATTGCGGTCGTGCCTGTGTGGTCGTAATCGGGCGCGACCTCTACAAGGTCGAGACCTGCTATACTGCCACGCCTTGCGAGGCCCGCAATTAGTTCAAGTCCTTCATAATAGTTAAATCCACCATGGCTTGGCGTGCCGGTGCCAGGCGCAATTGATGGATCAAATCCGTCAATATCAATCGTCAAATAATAACGTTTGCCTGCAGGTATTCTCTCCAGCACCGCAGGCACACCAAGCGCCCTCACTTGCCGAACTGACAAAATATCAGAACCCATTTCCCGGGCAGTGACATAACCATCGCGCGCAGTTGATGAGACATTGCGGATGCCAAGTTGCGTCATGCCTGAAACATGAGTGTGGTCGGCGGCGCGCCGCATCGGACTGCCATGGCCGTTTCGCACACCGTGCCGCACGTCGACGAAATCCAGGTGGGCATCTATCTGCACCACATGGATTGGCTCCTGATCTGAAAACGCATTGATGCACGGAATGGTGATGGAATGATCGCCGCCCATGACAACGGGCATCGCCCCGGCTGCCAATATTTTGCGGACGGCCAATTCGATATTGGCATGGCTCTGTGCTTGATCGGTATGCACAATATCTGCATCGCCAATATCAACGATGCGAACGGTGTCGCCGGGCAGATAAACCACATCGTCTTCATGGTCGTAAGCACCGCCATGCCCGAATGCAAACAGCGTCGAGGCTTCGCGGATGGCACGCGGCCCAAAGCGTGCGCCGGCACGAAATTGGGTTCCCATATCCAGTGGAGCGCCCAAAACTGCTACATCGGCGTCGATGCTGTCCCAATCGCTCACAATAGGCCGTTTGCCAAAACTGCTAATGCCAACGAAGGGAAGGTTTAGGCGACCGGCATCATAGGCATTTGCAAGTTTAGGCGCTGTCATTACAATCAATCCCGACTGTGCACCCTTATGATGCCCGCGATACCTTCGGCGCTTTCCAAATAGAAAAAAGCCGCAAGAACAGGCGGTTACATCGGAAAAGCTGGAGTATTGCGCCGCGCTTTTGGCCAGCCGCGTTGCTTCGAACAGTTAATCTAAAATTTCGGCGTCGGTTTTATTCAGTCTGCAAGCCTTTGAAACATATAGGCAAGCAAAACCTATGCGGCAGATTTAGCCTCTTGCATGCAGTCATCCAGCAACAGGCCAATAAAGCGTTTAATCAATTGGTTGGGGATTCGCTGTTTCACGAAAACCGCATAAAAATGCGAGTCATAACTGAATTCCTCAGGTCTTATGACGCGCAATTCACCGGTATCCACCCATGCTTTTGCATAATGATCAGGAAGATAGCCGAAATATTCTCCGCTCTGGATGAGGATCAATTGCGCTTCCATAGTATCAACAACCGCTTGTGGATCTGACAGCCCAATCCGCATGAGATCGGCACTGTGCAAATAGCGCCGCGATACAAATGGCAATCCATTAAAATCGGCTGCTTTCGTTATGGAGTCGGTTTTATTGAAAAGCTTATGGAATTGACCGCAATAAAGGGATTGGCGCTCTTTATGCAGTGGCGCGTAATTTAATGTTGCATAACGCTCCGCATACGGCCCTAGAATAATATCGCGTTTACCTTGCAGCAATTGCGCTTCCAGCTCTTCCGGGCCGGCATTGATAAAATCAACAAGAACATTGCGCGCGCGAGATTTAAAACGGCGCAGTGATTGCGCAAGCGGCAGCCTTGAATTGGTTGCGATGGCATCAACAGCGCCAATGCGTAAAATACCTTTGGTTGAGTCTGAAATGGCGTTGGTGCTGGCGCTGAACCGGTTGACCGCGTCAAACAAATCATGGCTCGCTTCATAAACAATGCGGCCAGCTTCTGTCAGCTCAAAGCCTGCGCGCCCGCGGTTGCAAAGGCGCAAGCCAAGCCTGTCCTCTAATTCGGCCAAGCTTGCAGACACGGTGGACTGACTCATGTTTAAGGCGTTTTGAGCACGCGCAAGCCCTTTGCTTTCCACAATCGTCCGCAAAACGAGCAACAAACGCAAATCTATGTGCAGCAATTGGCGCATCTGATTTTGTGTCTCTCAGTTCGCGATGGAATTCAATTGTCCGTCATTTTTTGAACGTTGGCAAATTGGAACTCACGCAAGCACATTTTGCTTTGCTTATTCCCACTCAATCGTACCGGGTGGCTTGCTGGTCACGTCATACACCACGCGGTTAATGCCTTTGACCTCGTTGATGATGCGGGTGGCGGCTTTTGCGAGGAAGTCCATTGAATAGGGGTAAAAATCTGCGGTCATGCCATCGACAGACGTAACGGCCCTTAATGCGCAGACAAAATCATAGGTGCGCCCGTCGCCCATAACGCCGACGGTTTGCACCGGCAGCAGCACGGCGAAGGCTTGCCAGATGGTGTCGTATAGGCCCGCCTTGCGGATTTCATCGAGATAAACCGCATCGGCCTCGCGCAAAATTTCGAGCTTAGCCCGCGTGATGGCGCCGGGCACACGGATGGCAAGGCCCGGCCCAGGGAACGGGTGGCGGCCAATGAAATGATCGGGCAGGCCAAGTTCGCGGCCAAGCGCGCGCACTTCATCTTTGAACAATTCACG
>JANMFT010000463.1:0-13681 GCA_031374255.1 Limoniibacter sp.
CCCTGCCGCGAAGGCCGGAGTCGGTGACTTGGGCGACGATTTCAGCAGGACTTATCGCCAGCGCTTTGCGCAAACCCACAAGCCCGCCATGGGCTTCATAGTCTGCAATCGACAGTGGATCGATGACACCGACACGCGCAAAAGTCAGCCGTGTTTGCTTTTTGAGAAAAGGTAATTCTTCGGTGAGGCCAAGCGACAAGTGGTGCGCACCGCCAGCCAAAAAACCGGCGTCAAACAGGCCCGCAACATCAACTGCCTCAACCGGCCCATAGGCGACCCTGACCTTGTCCGTCACCACTTCAACCAAGGGCTCAAGCCAAACCATGCCGCGCGAACCGTTCCGCACAATGTTCACATCCAATCCGCGTGCTTTGGCTTCCGCTGCAATTGCAGCGGCAACATCATCAGCACCCAGTGCTTTGGCAGCGGCATCGCGCGGCACGTAAATGGTCACGCTCATTTGCGGCACTCCGCAATCAGCGCATCGAGTTTGGCATTCGTCAGCCGCCCGACAACCTTGCCATCTATCAAGGCTGCTGGCCCGCACGCACAAAGACCAAGGCAATAAACGGCTTCGAGCGTGATCGCTCTGTCTAAAGTCGTCTCACCAAATTTCACGTTGAGATTGCTTTCAGCTCTTGCCGCCAACGCCTCAGAACCCATGGCTTGGCAAGCCTCCGCACGACACATTTTTACTACGTGGCGGCCCGCAGGCTTATGACGGAAATCATGGTAGAAAGTCGCAACACCGTGAATTTCAGCGCGGCTGATGTTCAAGCGCCCGGCAATCTGGCGCAGCGCATCCTCCGGTATATAACCGACGTCATGCTGAACCTCATGCAAAATGGGCAGCAGCGGACCCTCTAGGTGCAAATTGCGGTCGCAAATCGCGTCAACGCGCTCGTTTAACCTGCCGGGAACTACGTGAAGTGTCATTAAATCTGCCTCGCATTCCGCATATTTGCGTGAATACTTGCATTTGCCCAGAAATTGATTGAAAATTCAACATTAAACTCTGGTTGATTGATAGGTTTTATCTATCAAAAAGCCGACCAATTTTCACTGTTTGACTTGGCTTCAAACTGCCTCCTACAATCGTTCAACAGACGACGGTCATGATTTGGGGGCGGCCATGCGGGGAATTTTGAAATCGCTTTTATATATTTCCGCAATTTGCGGCATCACAACTATAGCCCAAGCTTCCGACGAATATGTCATCGAGTGCAAATCGCCCGGCGGGGACATTTTTAATATCAATGTCGGCGTCTCAAAATACGAAGACGTGCCGCTCATTTGTTTTGATTCAGACATCGTCAGCGACATGACATCATGCTCTCCAGCTGATGGTTGGGGTTTATCTGCCGGTGCCAGCACAGCAAGTCTGGTGGGAATAACCAAACAGCCAAACATCGCCTCAAAACACAGCGGCGGAATCACTGAAGCCTATGTGAGCGCGCTTGAAATCGGTGCGCTTGGCCAATGGGGAAATGGCGAAAAGACGCGAGACTTATGGAGTGTCAGAATTGACCGTAAAACTGGAAAAGGCGAAGTTGAAATTTTAGACCCCGAGGTTGGCGAAGTTGGAAAAACATCTGACTATGCCTGCGAAAAGATCGACAGGAAATTTTAGCTTTTTTCTCTTTGTGCATAGGCCTTAGCTTGCCTTAAAAACGTCTCGACCAATGCGGTATGCGGCTCGCGCGGAAGCACAACCAGCCCCACTGTGAATGGAATTTCCGGCTCAGTGAGTGGTATCGCCCGCACCAAACCGGACTGGCTGAACATCTCAGCTGGTTTTTCACCCATAATGGCGGCCCACTTGCCGCTGAGCACATGCGAATACAGCGCAAACACCGAATCTGATTCAAGCGCGACGTTTGCAGCAACACCAGCCTTGGCAAAATGCTGATTGATGATGCGGCGGTTCTGCATATCAGGCGTGAGCAAGCACAAAGACGTTGACGCGGCTTCGGCCCAAGTGATTGATTTCCGGCCCGCAAACTGCTTTGGGTTAGCCGTTAAAAACCGGTGCTTTTCAGTATAAAGTGGAATTGTTGCAACAGAACCGAGTGGCTCATTGTCGAGATATGTAATCCCTATATCTGCCTCAAGCCCTTCCAACATCGCCAAAATCTGCGCCGATGTGCGGGCCAATACAGTGAATGAAACATCAGGGTGTTGCGCAGAAAACGGCCCGGTCAACTCCTGCACCATCGGCGTTGCGGTCGGAATAACCGCAATCCGAAGCTCGCCGGAAAGCCCATGCTTGGTGGTTAGAATCTCAGCTTTCATCGCGCGGGCATCTGCCACAATCCGCCGTGCCCAAGCCAAAGCCCGCGTGCCATCTTCGGTCAGGCCTTGATAGCGCGACCCGCGATTAACGAGTTGCACGCCGAGTTGTTCTTCAAGCTGCTTGATTGCGGCTGAAAGCGACGGTTGACTAACATTGCAAGCTTCCGCCGCGCGGCCAAAATGCTGTTCACGCGCCAGTGCCAAAAACATTTCAAGTTTATCGATCATCAGGACAATTATTCCAAGCTGCGGGCTTGGCCTACCTCCACCCTGTATCCCTCCCCACAAGGGGGAGGGGGACTTTGGCACCCCGCCTTATTCTGCACACTCAATATCAAGCACAAAACTCAAAAGATGGATTACGATATTTAAATCCCCCTCCCCCTTGTGGGGAGGGATAAAGGGTGGGCGTAAGCCTCAGCTACAATTCCAGTAATCAGACCACAAAATTCCCTACCCCGCATCGCGTTTTGCAATCCAATCATGATCGGGATGATTTTTAAAACGCCACTTACGCAACGGCCCCGCCATAACGTTTAAATAATACATCTCATAGCCATGCGGCGCCCCGCAGGGGTGGTGGCCTTTCGGCACCAAAACCACATCATGGTTAGAAACCGCCATGGTTTCATCAAGCGACCCGTCTTCAGTAAAAACGCGCTGAATACCAAAACCCTGTTCGGGGCTCAGCCGGTGATAATAAGTCTCTTCGAGATAAGTCATATCGGGGAAATTATCTTCGTCATGTCTATGCGGTGGGTAGCTCGACCAATTGCCGGCAGGCGTAAAAACTTCGGTCACCAGCAGCGAACCCGCAATATCTTTATCTTCCATCGCAATCGGGTGGATATAGCGGGTATTCGAGCCCATGCCGCGCGTCACCCGCTCAATGCCATCTATTACTTTTGCCGGATAATTGCCTTTTGCGGGCGCGGTGCACACCGCCAAAGTGCAATCCGTTTCAGCCGTTGCTGCCCAATGTTTATTGCCCGGAACATACACAGCCGCTGGCGTGCCGCCATCAAACACATTCATGCGGTTTCCTAAAACACCAAAACTCTCACGTTCAACTGACATTCGGGCTTTGCCTTCGACAAGAACCAGAATAGCTTCGAGATCGCCGGTCGCCTCAGTCACGCTTTCGCCTTCCGAAAGCCGGTAAAGAGAAAAACCGACATAGCCCCAACCGGCGCTCTTCGGCGTAACGTGGTGCACTTTGCCGGATGTGCCGGTCGGCTTCAACAGCAAATCAGCCATCATGCTCCCTCTTTCGGCTCTTTGCCGAAAGTAAAAATCAAAATCCAAAACGCATAGGCCCCCGCGGCACCAAACAGCATCGCCCACATTGGGCTTCCCAAATAAAGCTCTATCCCAGCCCAAATGAAACACGATGCCACAATCGCATAGCGCCGCCACGCAGCCGCATAAAATGGATGCTCCGGGTCAATGCCCTTGATCATGCGCGGTCAAGGCCGGTTTCGCGCGCCATTTGTTTCAGCGCTTTGAGGCCCATTGATTGATAATGAAACGGGTTGCGCACGGCTGCATCCTGCTCAGCCTCAATCACCAGCCAACCGGAATAATGATGGTCAGCCGCCACTTTCAAAACCGGTGCAAAATCAACACCGCCTTCCACATCACCGGGCACAGTGAACACGCCGCGCCGAACGCCTTCAAGGAACGACAGGTTTTCATCACGAACCTGTTTCATAATTTTAGGCCGTACGTTTTTGGCGTGGATGTGTTTGACACGGCCCATGTGGCGCTGCGCCACAGCAAGCGGGTTGCCACCACCAAAATAGGTGTGGCCGGTATCGATGCAAAGATATGTGTGGGGGCCTGTCGATGCCATCAGGGCATCGATCTCTGCCTCAGTCTCAACAATGGTTCCCGTATGATGGTGGTACACCATGTGCAGCCCCTGCGCAGCGACATAAGCGCCAATCGCCTCAACATCCTTGCCGAATTTGGCCCAGTCTTTCTTTGGCAAAACCGGCCGGTCGTTGACCGCTACTTTGTCATTGCCATGAACGGAGTTTGAAGTTTCGCACACAATGCAGACCGCGCAACCGAGCGCTTTCAGCGTGTCCAGATGCGGCTGGATACTGCGCTTTTCCGCTTCCACATCATGAGCCAGCAAATTAAGTGAGTGCCAACCGGTAGCATATCGCAAACCGCGAATGCCCAGCACTGCTTTGAGAAGCGGCGCACGCGTCGGAAATTTATGGCCCTTTTCAATGCCGTCAAAACCAATGCGCTGCGTTTCGTTCAAGCATGTCTGCAAGCTGATATGTCCGCCCAAGGTCTGGTCGTCGTCGTTAGACCAAGCGATCGGGTTTGTGCCGTATAGGATCATGATTCAAGTCTTTCAATTTGTCAGATAAGGTTTTGGTTTTTCTGGTCTTTTTTAGCTTTTTCGTGTGCTTTTTGCACAGATTTGCGCGTCGAAACTTCTGGCACCCCAACCTGCCACCACGTTCCGCCATGCGGTGTTGATGGGTAGGGGTCGCTGTCGATCACGACGACATACGGCCCTTTGATGGTTGCACGTTTTGCCAGCGCAGCTTCCAATTCGGCAATCGTTGAAACTTTCACCGAGGTCGCGCCCATCGCAGCAGCATGGGCCGCAAAATTGATCTGCGGCTGCGTTTGAATATTTGCGTGTGCATAAAGATTGTTAAATTCAGCGCCGCCCGTATGCATCTGCAAACGGTTGATACAGCCATACCCACGGTTATCGGTGATGACCACGGTGAACGAAATGCCCATCATCGCCGCCGTCGCCATTTCGGAATTGGCCATCATATAGCTGCCATCACCGACCATGCAGACGACATCGCGGTCAGGATCTGCCATCTTGATGCCAAGCGCACCGGCAATCTCATAACCCATGCAGGAAAAGCCATATTCCATATGGTAACCACCAGCTCGCGGTGACTTCCAAAGCTTATGGAGTTCGCCCGGCATCGTGCCTGCTGCACCCATCACCACTGAATCTTTGTGCGAGGCGCGCTGCACGGCGCCAACCACTTGCATATCGGTGGGCAGTTGATTGCCCTCGGATGGCGCATCGGTCAGCGGGTCAACCGAAGCGAACCACGCCTCCCGCAAACCGGCGGCGGGCTTCGGCGCACGCCAGCCATCCAGCACTTCATGGAGTGAGGCAAGCGCAATACCGGCATCGGCACAAAGCGGCACGGCACCATGTTTCATCGCGTCGTAAGCCGCCACATTGATCGAGACCAATTTGCGGTCTTTGCCCTTAAACAGCGACCAGGAACCTGTAGTGAAATCTTGAAAGCGTGTGCCAACGCCAATCACCAAATCAGCTTTTTCGCATAGCGCATTGGCAGATGAAGCACCCGTTACGCCAACCGGGCCGAAGTTCATTTCATGGTCCCATGGCAAAGCGGATTTTCCGGCTTGTGTTTCCACCACCGGAATACGGTACGCCTCGGCAAAATCAGCCAAATTTTCTGCCGCATCTGAATAATGCACGCCGCCGCCGGCTACGATTACGGGCCGTTTGGCCGCACGGATAAGCGCCGCAACTTCATGTACTTCATTCATGTCTGGGTATGGCCGCCGGAAACCCCAAACCTTGGCATCAAAAAAAGCTTCCGGATAATCATAGGCTTCGGCCTGCACATCCTGGCAAAACGACAATGTCACCGGCCCGCATTCAGCCGGATCGGTCAGCACCCGCATCGCTCGGGGCAGCGCGGTGAGCAGCATTTCAGGCCGCAAAATACGGTCGAAATACCGTGACACCGGGCGGAAACAATCATTTACCGTGACTGTGCCATCGCTGAAATTCTCGATCTGTTGCAACACCGGGTCGGGCCCGCGGCTGGCAAAAACGTCACCGGGGATGAACAAAACAGGCAGCCGGTTGACATATGCCAAGCCAGCCGCAGTCACCATATTGATGGCACCGGGGCCAATCGACGACGTCACCGCCATAAACCGAGCACGTTTCAATTGCTTGGCATAGGCAATCGCAATGTGCGCCATAGTCTGCTCATTTTGCCCGCGATAGGTCGGGAAGCTGTCGCGGTGCTGATGCAAAGCCTCGCCCATACCAGCCACATTGCCATGGCCAAAAATTGCCCAGCAGCCAGCCACAATCGCATCGCCGTTCAAATTGCGTTGCGCCGCCAAATAGCGAACCATTGCTTGCGCGGCCGTCAGCCGAATTGTTGTCATTTATCAACACCCCTCAAAATGCCGCGCGCCCTGTCCCACGCGTCACACAATATCGAATATTTTTCTGTCATGTTTTGCACCGCTTCGCTATCGCTGATTGCGCCGGATAGCCAATGTTTGGCGGCATCAGAAAACACGCTGCGCCCGACGGCAAAACCTTTGACCAGCGGAAATTGCGCGGCCACCTTGAAGCTGGCTTGCAGCACATCAAAAGGTGCATCAAGCCCCAAAATGACAATGCCACGGCAATAAGGATCATGGCTGTGAATCGCAGCACAGGTTTTTGCCCAAGCCGCAGCATTGTCGGTCGGCTCCAGCTTCCACCAATCGGGATAGATGCCGATCTCATAAAACCTGTTGATCAAAGCCGCGACGGTATCTCCATCAACCAGCCCGACTTTAGACGGTATAATTTCCAGCAGGAATTCAAGTTGGTTCGCCCTTGCCGCCTTTGCCAATCGCGATACCGTCCGCTCCTGTGACGCCTGCATCTCCGGTGCATCATTAGGGTGGCAGAACACCAGCAATTTAACCACATGTTCTTTGGGCCATTCAGCCAAAGCTGAACCATAATCTTCACCAATTTCAAGCTGTATTGGGCGCGAACCCGGAAGTTCCACCGGGCGACCAATCCACAAATCTGAACCCGCCGCTTCAAACAAAGCATCTTGCCCCAACCGCCCGTCGCACAAAATACCATAACCGTGGCGGCCTTTGGCAACTTGTTTGCCGGCTTTCAAACACAGCTGCTTGAACGCTCCGATCCGCAAATCAGTCGCACCTGCATGAGCCGCCATATCTTCAAGCTGCTTACGATGATCAAACGCCAATACGCGCATTTCAGGCCAATCAACGATCCGGTTGGTTGACCAATGGATTTGCTCCAAAGCCGCATCATGGCGGAGCGCCGGATTTTTGACGCCAACTCTGAAGAAATATTGCAGCTCTTCCCAAGACGGGTAAGCCGGTGCGCAGCCATGGCGCGAGACCGCAAACGCCCCGCAAGCATTGGCGTATTTCAGGGCTACCGGCCAAGGCTCGTCATCGAGCCAACCCTTGAGGAGGCCTGACATAAAACCATCACCGGCACCTAAAACATTAAATACTTCAATGGGAAAGCCCGGGCCGGAAATGCCTTCGTCCAGCGTCGCGGGAATTGCGCCTGTGAACGCCGCCGCGCCCATCGGCCCGCGTTTGCAAATCAAAGTGGCTTTACTCACTGCACGCACGGCTTTGAGCGCAGCAATTGTGTCGGTTGTGCCGCCGGCGATGTGGAACTCTTCTTCGGTGCCAACGATCAAATCAAATAAATGCAACGTTGATTGCAGCTTGGCAGTCACTTGGGCCGATTCAATAAACCGGCTTTCGCCATCGCCATGCCCGGCAAGGCCCCAAAGGTTCGGACGATAGTCAATATCAAGCGCTGTTCGGGCTTTGTTGGCTCGCGCCAATGTCAGCGCTTTCATCACCGCTGCTTCGGTTTTGATATTTGATAAATGTGTGCCGGTTACAGTCACGCAGCGCGATTCAGCAATAAAACCCGGATCGATATCATCTTCACAAAGAGCCATATCAGCGCAATTATCGCGATAGAAAATCAGTGGAAACTGTTTTTGGTCACGGATGCCCAGAATAACCAACGCTGTAAGCCGTTCTTTATCGGTGACTACACCGCGCACATCAACACCTTCAGCATGAAGTTGCTCGCGGATAAACCGGCCCATATGCTCATCACCAACGCGGGTAATCAGCGCTGATTTGAGGCCCAGCCGCGCTGTGCCAACCGCCATATTGGTTGGCGAGCCGCCAACATATTTGTTGAACGAGCGCATATCTTCCAGCCGCCCGCCCACTTGCGCGCCGTAAAGATCCACCGAGGAACGGCCAATGGTGATAACATCAAGCACAGATAACCCTCACATACGCGCCAATGCACATCATTCTAACGCCGGAATAATTAGAACATATATTCCATATTTTAAAAGCTGCAAGCCTTTGAGGGTTTTTATCCCGCCGCATTTAGAGCCGGTTTCAGCCAGCCTAATCCATCCTCAACACTGGCCTTTGGGCGGTATTCTGCACCAAAATCACCCTCATAACCAAGCGTTTTGAGAAGACCAATCAGCGACCCGGCATGCTCCGGTTCGTCCCGCGCAGGCCAGCCGGAGATTTGGATGTGGCCAATGAATGGCAAAAACTCTTGCGCAACTTCGAGCACATTATAGCCAAGCGTGCGGACATGAAACAAATCAAACATCATTTTTACGCGCGGAATATTGACTGTGTCTGCAATATCGCGCGCTTGATAAAGTGAGAACAGAAAATAGCCCGGCATTGCTGAGTGGCTCATAGGCTCAATCAAAATCGTGCCATCAAAATTGTCAGCCGCATAAATCAAAGAGGACACATAAGCGTCCCGCGCTTCCTCACCATCAGCCTTGCCCGCCACAACATGAATGGCTTTAGCATTGACCGCCATCGCAACCCGAACAGCATCTTCAATATCTTCGCGCGCTTGCGCAATTTGATTAGGTATTGCGGCTGAACCGGATGTTTCACCCATGCGGGTGTTAAGGCTGAGCACTGGCAGACGTGTTTCAGCGAGCGTACTTTTCAGAGCTTCAAAATCCACTGTTTGCGCATCATCGTGAAACTCAACAGCCGTAAATCCAGCTGCCTTGGCGCGCTTAATGCGATCCAAAAACGGCAGCTCTTTCCAAAGAAATCCAATATTGGCGGCAATCAGCGCCAAGGTTTAGGCAAGCCATTTTTTATAGTCGGACACCAGAAAATGCACCGGCGCAACATCCTCGCTCAACCCGGCAAACCGCTTGATATCCATTTCAAACACGTTGTCCGTTTCATCGTCATTGACTGTTGAAACCTCGCCAATCAGCACGTCTTTTTGTTCGGCCCAAAACGCATGCCAAACGCCCGGCATCAGGGTAACGCTTTCACCTGGATTGAGTGATAATTTGCCGCCCGGTTTAAACGTCCGCATCACGCCATCACACGGCACATGCACATCGGCTTCACGGTCAATACCGCCATCGGGCAGAGGCGCGAACAGTTCCAACACCAATTTACCGCCACCGCGATTGATAATGTCTTCGGCCTTCAAATTATGCCGGTGCATTGGCGAATATTGGTCTTTGCGCGAAATCATAATTTTTTCGGCATAAAGCATGCCGCGCCCTTTGGCCAAATCCGCTACACTGCCATTGCGGGTGGTGAACAGAAACAAGCCCATTTCTTGAAAACGGCCTTCGCCGTAGTCGGTAATGTCCCAGCCAAGCCGCGCATCCACAATGCCCGCCGGTTTTTTGGCCCGCATTTCATCGGGCGACCAATAGGCAAAAGGCGGCATGACATAGCCAAACGACCGTATAAAGCTATCGGCCTCAAGCAAAATTTCATTCACGCGGGAACGAAGCATTTAACTCTCCAAAATTAAACAACAGGGCCGATAATGGCCTTGGCCTCAAGGAAATCATGCATGCCCCACGAGCTATATTCGCGCCCATTGCCGCTTTGCTTAAAGCCACCAAACGGCGCCTGCAAATCCCAGTCCGGATAACCTAGGTTCACAGTGCCTGCGCGAATTTCCAGACCCACAGCCCGTGCCCGAGCAAGATCGGAAGATTGAATATAGGCTGCCAAACCATAGGGCGTGTCATTGCCAATTCGGATGGCATCCGCCTCGCTATCATACGGCATAATCGACAAGACTGGCCCGAAAATCTCTTCCCGCGCTACTGTCATATCCGGCGTGACATCACCAAACACGGTTGGTTTGACGTAATAACCGCGGTTGAGGCCGTGCGGCCGCCCTGCCCCGCCCGCAACAATGGTCGCGCCTTCATCAATACCGGTTTGGATAAGTGCCTGAATCTTTTCAAACTGACGCGCATTCACCACCGGGCCGAGCGTGGTTTTGTCGTCCAGCGGATTTCCCGTAACGTGGGCTTTTGCTGCTGCTGCAGCAATTTCAAGCGCTGCACTGTGCATCGCACGTGGCACCAGCATCCGAGTTGGCGCGTCACAGGATTGACCGGAATTGGCAAAGCACGCGTTGACACCGCCAGTTACCGCAGCATCCAAATCCGCGTCATCAAGAATGATATTCGGTGATTTACCGCCGAGTTCTTGTGCAACCCGTTTGACCGTATCGGCGGCGGCTTTTGCCACCATAATCCCGGCGCGGGTGGAACCGGTAAACGACATCATATCAACGTTGACATGCCGCGACAGCGCTTCACCGGCAGTTACACCATCACCGTTGACAAGGTTGAATACGCCGGCAGGAACGCCCGCAGCGTGCATGATTTCGGCAAAAATCAGCGCCGAAAGCGGAGATTCTTCGCTGGGTTTTAAAACCATAGTGCAGCCTGCTGCCAAAGCTGGCGCAACCTTGCAGAGCACTTGGTTCATCGGCCAATTCCATGGCGTAATCAGCCCGCACACACCAACAGGTTCATAAACCACACTTGTGCGCCCAAGCGGCTTTTCAAATTCGAATGCTTTTAGTGCAGCAATATGCGCTTCCAAATGCGCTTCACCCGCCCAGACCTGTGCTGAACGTGAGAACGCAAGTGGCGAGCCCATTTCTATGGTAACGGCCTCAGCCAAATCATCGGTGCGTTTGAGGTATGCTGCGAGAATGGCTTCCAGCAATTCAATGCGTTCAGCCTTGGATGTCCGCGAATAGGTTGGGAAAGTCGCCACCGCCGCAGCCACAGCGCGATCAATATCAACCGATGCGCCTGCTGCAATTTCAGCCACAACATCTTCGGTCGCCGGATTAACAACGGCAATCCGGTTTTGGCTGGATGGGGCAACCCATTTGCCGCCGATATAAAACTGGCTGGTTTTCAAAGAATCCACTCCCGCAAGCGCTGCAGCCCAAAGCTGTTATATCAGCTTCACCGCAAATCAGTTATGGCAACAACTATTGACCAAAGGAGAGCCAATTGGAAACTGAATTTACGCCGTTTGCGTCACTTCTTGGTGGCATAATGATTGGATTGGCAGCAACCCTGCTCATGGCTGTTAATGGCCGTATTATGGGCGTCACCGGCATTGTGTCTGGACTGTTGCCGCGCGTTGCAAATGATTGGCAGTGGCGTGCAGCATTTTTAGCGGGTGTAATTGTGACACCGCTGCTGCTGGTTGCACTCAAATATCCGATCCCGTTTGCCTCACCAACAAGCCTGCCGGTATTGATCATCGGCGGCATTATAGTCGGGTTCGGCGTGAAACTCGGTTCCGGATGCACGTCCGGCCATGGCATTTGCGGTATCGCCCGGCTCTCACCGCGTTCAATTGCAGCAACCGGCATTTTTATGGTGGCAACGGCTGTCACTGTCTTCATCATCCGGCATGTTTTGTAAGGACAAAACCATGAAACGGATGGCGGCATTTTTGATTGGTGGTTTATTCGGCCTCGGTATTATCATTGGCGGCATGGGCAACCCGGCTAAAATCATGAACTTCTTTGATGTGTCCGGCACTTTTGACCCAAGCCTTATCTTTGTAATGGGCGGCGCGCTCATCACCACTTTCATTGGTTACCGTGTAGTGTTCGGTTTGATAGACCTGCCAATGCTCGGCGCTGGATTTGAACTCCCAACAAAACGCAATATTGATGCACCATTGGTTGCAGGTTCAACCCTATTTGGCATTGGCTGGGGCATCACAGGATTTTGCCCCGGAGGCTCAATCCCGGCTATCATGCTTGGCGAGCCAGACGTTTGGATTTTTGTGGCAGCGATGTTGATCGGCATCACCTTGGCGGACTTTTGGCAAAGACGCGATACAATTTTAGAACCAATCGCCCCCTAATCCTCATTTCGCGAAGGCAGTTCGGCAATACCGCCATGCGCCGCTGACCATGCCAAAGGTGCACCTAAAAACGCCTCAACCTGGGCAAGCGTTTCAGCATCAAACAGACCGGCGCGCCGGGCTTCTGCCAGCACATCATGCCAAGTGCACAGATAGTGCAACCGCATACCTTGCTCAGCTAACTTGGCCGGCGTGTCTTTGAAAATATCATAATAGAAAATCGAAAAGGTATCTGTGCATACCCCGCCAGCTTTACGAATGGCGTTGGCGAACAGAAATTTTGAACCGCCATCTGTTGTTAGATCTTCCACGAACAACACGCGCGCACCTTCTTTAAGGTCGCCCTCAATTTGCGCATTGCGGCCAAAACCCTTTGGTTTTTTGCGGATATATTGCATCGGCAAAGCCATGCGGTCTGCAATCCAAGCGGCAAACGGAATGCCCGCGGTTTCACCTCCGGCTACACTATCAAATTGCTCGTAACCAACATCACGGGCAATCACCGACACCGCAAAATCCATCATCGCTGAGCGGATGCGCGGGTAGGAAATAGGTTTGCGGCAATCAATATAAACCGGGCTTTTGAGGCCGGAGGTGAAGGTATAAGGTTCGCGCGCATTAAAATGTACCGCTTTAATTTCAAAAAGCATCCGCGCAACCTGCGCAGCCATAAACTCTTTTTCGGGAAACGTGTTTGAAAACATGCGCTTAGCCTTTAATGAAGACTCAAAATCAGAGCCACTTGAATCAATCCTGCAGCACCTTCCAGTGAAGCTTGAAGCCGGGGTCAAACACCGTCACCGGCCCTGCCCCGGTTGTAATCATAGGTGGCACTTGAATGGCTTCGTCGCTTTTTTCAATCGTGATAAAACTGTCGCTCACCGGCAATTTGTAAAACGCTGCGCCGTTGAGCGAAGTGAAGCTTTCCAATTTATCCAGCGCATTTTCCTGCTCAAACACATGCGCCAGACAACTCATGGTAACCGAAGCCGAGAAAATTCCTGCACAGCCGCAGCCGCACTCTTTCGTCGCATCCACATGAGGCGCGGAATCCGTTCCGAGGAAAAACCTTGCATCGCCGGAGGTTGCCGCCTTGCGCAAGTCCAAACGATGATGCTCGCGCTTTGCAATCGGCAGGCAATAATAATGCGGGCGAATACCGCCTGCAAAAATCGCATTCCGGTTGATAATGAGGTGGTGCGTTGTAATCGTTGCCGCCAGATCAGCATTATTGGCCATCACATAATTAACGCCCTCTTTGGTGGTGACATGCTCCATCACCACACGCAAGCCCGGCGTGCGGCGGCGCAGCGGATCGAGCACGCGGTCTATGAACACTGCC
>JANMFT010000025.1:0-8941 GCA_031374255.1 Limoniibacter sp.
CGCCCGCAAAATTGCCAAACGCGAAATCGCCCGCGGCACTTTTTTAAGTGTCGGGGCAGGGCGCACGCTTTATGCCGTCGGCGGTACGTGGCGCAATTTGGGCCAGTTGCATATGCTGGCAACAGACTATCCGATTTCCATCATGCATGAATATGCAGTTGACGCGCCGGCGTTCCGAACGTTTCTGGATGAAGTTGGCTCGCCGCGCATCGACAAAATCAAGGGCTATGGCTCGCTTGGCAAAAGCCGGCGCGCTCTCGTGCCCTATGGCGCGGTTGTGCTGTCTGAACTGATCGACCGTATCCAGCCGGCCCGCGTTTCGATTTCGGCCTACGGCGTGCGCGAAGGTTATCTCTACGGCTTGCTCAATGAAGCCGACCGCGTTGCTGACCCGCTATTGATAGCTGCCGATGAATTTGCCGTTTTGCGCGCGCGTTCGCCGCGCCACGCCCGGGAACTCGCCGAATGGATTGGCGGTGCTTTTGCTGCGCTCGGCATTGATGAAACTGCTGACGAAGCCCGTTGGCGCAAAGCCGCTTGCCTGATGGCCGATGTCGCATGGCGCTCCCACCCCGATTATCGCGGGCTGCAAGCCTTTAACTTGATTTCGCATGGCGCATTTGTCGGTATTGACCATGCCGGCCGCGCCTACATCGCGCTTGCCAATTATTACCGTTATGAGGGCGACGCGCACCCGGAAACCGCGCCCGGCATCCAAAAATTGATGACCGACCGCATCCAGTTCCGCGCGCATGCCTTGGGTTTGTTAATGCGGGTGATTTACCTTTTGTCGGCGTCCATGCCGGGAATGATCCCTGACATTGAAGCCGAAAAATTATCGGACACCGAAATGCGCCTGTCGCTACCACCCCGCGCCGCCGGTATGGTCGCCGACAAGTTCATGGATAGGCTGGGACATCTGGGGCGATTTACGGGCAAAAAGATTACGGTTTACGTCAGGCCGCACTGATCCTTTTTCCCGCCGCACCAAATTTTCATCCTTCATGGTGAGGAGGCTCGAAGAGCCGTCTCGAACCACGAAGGCAGCACAATTCTCACACGAAGGCTGCACAAAATTCAAATCATAGTCACCCCCGCCTCTTTCTTGTGCGGGGGCCTAGACTTTCTTCCAAATTGCAAAGATCAAAAACAAGTCTGGGTCCCCACACAAGAGGCGGGGATGACTAAATGGGAAATATCGCGCTTGTCGTTTTAGGCCGAAGCCACCAAATCCATCACGTCCAACTTCCGGTCAACAAACCTCAGTGCACTCTGTCCTGACACCAGTTTCAGCGCCTGCTCACCAAACAAATCGCGCCGCCAGCCGGTGAGGGCAGGAATGTCCGCCGTCTCGCCGTGTTCAGCCAATTTGGTCAGATCATCATTACTGGCAATCATTCGCGCGGCAACTTCTTCGCGCTCGCAAACCAGCTTTAACAGCACCCGCAAAATATCAGCCGCAGCACTGGTGCTCTCGCTGGTTGGTTTATGGCGCGGCAGTTTAGGCAGTTCGTCGCGCGGCGTTGCCAAAGCCCTTTGTATCGCTTCAACCAAAGCACCTGCGCTCGACGAGCGCTCCCAGCCTTTCGGTATTGTGCGCAACTTCGACAATGCCTCAGCATCTTTCGGCTGTTGCTGCGCAATTTCAAAAATCGCGTCGTCTTTCAAAACGCGGCTGCGCGGAACGTTGCGGCTGCGGGCTTCGCGTTCGCGCCAAGCGGCCACATGCTGCACAATGCAAACTTCCATTGGCTTATTGAACCGACCCTTAACACGTAGCCACGCATCTTCCGGCGCAACATCATAGGTTTCATGCGCAATCAGCGAAGCCATCTCGTCGATCAGCCATTCGGTGCGGCCGCCCTCTTCGAGCTTGGCTTTCAGCGCCAGATAAACATCACACAAATGTGTGACATCGGCCGCCGCATATTCCAGCTGCGCCTCGGTCAATGGCCGTTGGCTCCAATCGGTAAAACGCGAGCTTTTATCGATTTTGCCGCCTGTCAGTCGCGACACCAATTGCTCATAGCCAACCTGTTCGCCAAAGCCGCACACCATCGCGGCAACCTGCGTATCGAACATCGGCACCGGCACAAAACCGCCAAGATTGACCATGATTTCCACATCCTGCCGCGCAGCGTGGAACACTTTGAGCACGTCTTTATTGCCCATCAATTCAAAAAACGATTTGAGATCAATGCCTTTAGCCAGCGGGTCAATCACATAATCTTCACCCGGAATTGCCACTTGGATGAGGCACAATATAGGCCAAAACGTCGTCTCCCGCATAAATTCGGTATCAACGGTTATAAAGGGGGCTGAGGCAAACCGCGCCATGGCGGCTTCAAGGGCAGGGGTGGTGGTGATCAGGTTCATAGGTTCGCGCTTAATTGAATTAAGGCAGCTTGTCGCGGGAAAAATCGGATTGGCTAGTTGCCAAAAGTTTTTCGCAAGAAATGTATGCCTATTCTGCTTTTGTTCTCGCAGATTATTTTTTTCCGTGTTAGCGAATGGCTCTGTGCGGGACAGCGAATTGGGGATTAAGATGGCGATCTCGCCAAGTTCAAAAGAAAACCAAAACAAAAATCAGCTTTATTACGGCGACAATTTGGATGTTTTGGAGAAGATTCCGTCTGAAAGCGTTGATCTTTGTTACATTGATCCACCCTTTAACTCGAAGCGCAATTATTTTCAGATTTACAATAACCAAGGGAGTGAAGATCGTGCTCAAGCCCAAGCATTTGTAGACACTTGGGAGTGGGGTGATGAAGCTGTCAAAGCTATCGAGTACATTACTGATGTTAAGCAGCTTCAAAATGGTAAACTTACCGAGCAGACCGTTGATTTAATTCGTGGTTTCGAGAAAGTTCTTAAGCGAGGCAGTCTGCTGGCCTATCTCGTTCACATGACATTGCGGATTGTTGAAATTCATCGTGTGTTGAAGTCAACCGGTAGTTTTTATCTGCATTGCGATCCTACGGCGAGCCACTATCTCAAACTGCTGCTGGATGCTATATTCTGCGGCCAAGGCGGCGATTATGTTAACGAGATTATTTGGAAAAGGTACGGTGCTCATAACGATGTTGGCCAAGGCTCTAAGCACTATGGTCGCGTCAACGATACTATCTTTTTCTATAGCAAATCACTTGACCGCATTTGGCAACAGCAATTTATGCCACTGGATCCGCTCTACATTTCGAGCACTTATCGAAACCAAGATGAAAACGGACGTTTATACACAACCACCCCGATGACTGGCCCCGGCGGCGCAGAAAAAGGCAACCCAGTCTTTGAGTGGAACGGCCATACGCGTGCGTGGCGCTATAGCAAAGAAACAATTCAAAGGTTACACGATGAGGGAAAACTGCATTATTCAAAAACCGGATACGCTAGACAAAAGCTCTTTTTAGAAGATTCGAAGGGTGTTCCTGTTCAAACTATTTGGAACGACATTCCGAGCCTAGTGGGATCAAACTCTGAGCGCCTTGGCTACCCGACCCAAAAACCCGAGGCCTTACTTGAGCGGATTATAAAAGCCTCTTCGAGCGAAGGTGATACTGTATTAGACGCCTACTGTGGATGTGGTACCACGGTAGCAGTTGCTCAGAGGCTTGGGCGGCGTTGGATTGGAATTGATATAACTTACCAATCGATTTCTCTAATTTTGAAGCGACTTAGAGATAAATACAAAGAGCGCTATCCAGAAATTGAAGCAAATATTCTGCTGAGTGGCGTGCCGCGCGACATTGAGTCTGCTGTAGCCCTAGCCAACCGCAAAGATGATAAAACGCGCAAAGAATTTGAGAAATGGGCCGTGTTGACTTATTCAGACAACCAAGCCCGCATTAACGAGAAAAAGGGGGCTGACGCTGGCATCGACGGCATTGCGTATTTCCATATTGACAATGACAGAAACGGCAAAGCGATTTTCCAAGTCAAATCCGGCGGCGCAAATCGGACAACGGTGGCAACTCTGAACAGTGACCGGCTGAGAGAAAAGGCTGAGTTCGGTATTTTGCTCACCATGGATGCGCCAACAAAATCAATGCTTGAAGAAGTGGTCGCAGCAGGAAAATACAAACATCCTTATTTTCAAAGGGAAGACGATCGTCTCCAAATTGTTACCGTTAGCGAAATTATTAAAGGGAGACGTTTAGATTTGCCGATGCCTAGAACCGACGCAGTCAAGTCGGCAAAGGCAATTTCCACGGAAGGACTTCAGACGGAATTGCTTTGATTATTTTACAATAGCGGTAATTCTTTAATTCTTGATTGGCCAGTTTGATCGGCGTCCTTGACAAACCAACGTCGACAAGGCTTTTCCCGCCTCAACACATATCATCGTTTTGAATTGAGAACCATTATGCCAAGCAACCTGCATAGGTATCGCAGCCACACTTGCGGCGCTCTGCGCGCCACCGACGCCGGACAAACCGTGCGCATATCCGGCTGGGTGCACCGCGTGCGCGATCATGGTGGTTTGCTGTTCATCGATCTGCGCGACCATTACGGCATCACGCAGATTGTCGCCGACCCGGATTCACCGTGCTTTAAGGCTGCAGAAACCGTGCGCTCCGAATGGGTGATCCGCGTTGACGGCGTGGTGAAAGAGCGCTCTGCCGGAACCACCAACGCCAACATCGCCACCGGCGGAATTGAACTTTTCGCGCAAGAGTTGGAAGTCTTGTCGAAGGCAGACGATCTGCCGTTGCCGGTGTTTGGCGAGCCGGAATATCCCGAAGACATCCGCCTCAAATACCGCTTTTTGGATTTGCGCCGCGAAACCCTGCACGCCAACATTGTTCAGCGCACGAAGATTGTTTCCGCCATGCGCCGCCGGATGGAAATCGCGGGCTTCACCGAATATTCAACGCCGATTCTCACCGCCTCATCACCTGAAGGCGCGCGCGATTTTCTGGTGCCGAGCCGCATTCACCCCGGCAAATTTTACGCGCTGCCGCAGGCCCCGCAATTGTATAAGCAGTTGCTGATGGTGTCTGGCTTTGACCGCTATTTCCAAATTGCGCCGTGCTTCCGCGATGAAGACCCGCGCGCCGACCGCCTGCCGGGCGAGTTCTACCAGCTTGATTTGGAAATGAGCTTTGTTGAGCAGGAAGACGTGCTCGCGACCATGGAACCCGTCATGCGCGGCGTGTTTGAGGATTTTGCAAACGGCAAACCCGTCACGCAAAACTTCCCGCGCATTGCCTATGATGACGCCATCAAAATGTATGGCTCTGACAAACCTGATTTGCGCAACCCGATTGTGATGCAGGATGTGACAGAACATTTTGCCGGTTCCGGCTTTAAAGTGTTTGCCGGCATGATTGAGCGCGACCCCAAAACACGCATTTGGGCAATCCCTGCTAAAACCGGCGGAAGCCGCTCGTTCTGCGACCGCATGAATGGCTGGGCGCAAAGCCAGGGCCAACCGGGCTTGGGGTATATGTTCTGGCGTGAAGAAGCTGGCATTCGTGAAGCCGCAGGTCCGATTGCCAAAAACATTGGCGAAGAACGCACTGAATCTATCCGCACTCAAATGGGCTTGGAATCAGGCGATGCGTGTTTCTTCGTCGGCGGTGACCCTACAAAATTCTACCGCTTCGCCGGTGAAGCCCGCACCCGTGCCGCAGAAGAGTTAAACCTCATCGACCGCGATCAGTTTGCCTTGTGTTGGGTGATCGACTTCCCGTTCTATGAATATGACGAAGAGGCTAAACAGGTTGAATTTGCCCATAACCCGTTCTCCATGCCGCAAGGCGGAATGGGCGCGCTTGAAAGCCAAGACCCGCTGACGATCAAAGCATTCCAATACGATATGGTGTGCAACGGCTTTGAAATCGCGTCCGGCGGCATCCGCAACCATGTGCCGGAAACCATGGTCAAAGCCTTTGAAATTGCGGGTCTTAGCCGCGAAACCGTGGAAGAGCGCTTCGGCGGCCTCTACCGCGCCTTCCAATTCGGCGCACCGCCACATGGCGGCATGGCAGCGGGCGTTGACCGCGTGGTGATGCTTTTGACCGGCACCAAAAACTTGCGCGAAATATCGCTGTTCCCGATGAACCAGCAAGCGCAAGATCTGCTGATGAACGCACCTGCAGAGGCAACGAACAAGCAGCTCACGGAATTGCACATCCGGCCAATGCCAGTGGTGAAGAAGTAGCAAGGGAAAAAACCAAATGGTGCGATGGATTTTCAGAATTGTCGTCGCACTTTTTGTTTTGGCTGGCGTCGTGTTTGGTGGCGCGGCTTTGCTGGATACTGATACCCGGCCCGCACCCAATCTGCCTGTCGCATACACAAATATTAAAATAACGACGCCCGCCCGTGACAAGCCTGTTGATGTGCACATCTGGTATCCAACCGATGTCACCGGCACTCAAGAGTTGATCGGGCAGAACGCGCTTTTCTACGGCTTTTACGCACTCCGTGACGCAAAACCCAAGGCCGGTCTGCTGCCAATTGTCGTAATGTCGCACGGTTCCGGCGGGAATGCTGTGCAAATGGGCTGGATTGCTACTGAACTGGCACGGCGCGGCTTGATTGTTGTTGCACCCAATCATCAGGGAACAACATCGCGTGATAGTGACCCGTTTCAAACCGTCAAAGTTTGGGAACGCGCCGACGATTTGAAGGCCGTATTGGATTTCATCGAAAAGTCACCCCCATTCGGCTTGCAGCCAGATATGACCCGTGTGGCCAGTTTCGGGTTTTCCCTCGGCGGCTTTTCCGCGCTTAGCCTTGCAGGAGTTCAAGTGTCTAAGGCGCAATTCCTCGATTACTGCGCCAAAAACGCTGGCGTTTTGGATTGCGGATGGATGCAAAAGGCCGGTGTTGATTTCACGGCTATTGATGCCACAAAATACGAGCAGTCTAACCGTGACCCGCGTGTCAGCATCACGGTTGCCGTTGATCCAGCTTTGCCATTGGCGATGACAGATCAAAGTCTGCAATCGCTTACAATGCCAACTTTGATTATCAATCTCGGCGAGCCAGACACAATCCCAGCGGGTATGAGGCTAGATGAGGTTGTTAAGCGCATGCCGGGCGCAAACTACCAATTCATTCCGAAAGCCCATCATTTCACTTTTGTCGCTGAGTGCAGCAAACTTGGAGAAATCATCATCGGCTTGGCAGGAGAGGATAATATCTGCTCGGATAAAGGTTTTCGACCGAGAGGTGAGGTTCACCGCGAATTGATCAAACTTATTGGTGATTTTCTTCTGGAGAAGCTCTCGAAAGGCAATGCTTAGATAAGCATCGGTTACAATCCTTCGTCATTCCGGACGAACGCAGCGAAGATCCGGAATCCAGAGCCGATAACTTTCAAATTTTGCGATTAGCCTCGTGCGCGTTCTGCCGAGCCAAGAAGCTGGATTCCGGGTTCTGGCAGAGAGCCAGCCCCGGAATGACGGAGTTTAGATCAGTGCTACTCGCTACCTCACTCGTTCGCCTTCACCACAACATTCAACGTCTTGATCAACTCCATTGGGTTGCCCGCGCCAGTGGCCATAAGCATTGTTCCGGGAACTGGTTCAGCCGGTGTTGCATCAATTTCCAATGATTTTGGATCATCCAAAAATTTTCCAACAGCAATTGAAACGGCGTTCGCAAATTCAGGGTTTTGCAATTGGCCAAGCATGAGCGGCAAAACAGCTTTGCCTTGAGCAATCAGCGCGTCACGGGTGGTGTTCTGTTCTTTGGCGGTCAAATCGAGCGCGCGGTTGGCGAGGCCTGCATCATCGTAGCGGATTTTAGTGCTGACATAGGCCAATTGTTGCATAAGGCCGAGCATGGCCAAACCCTGTGCGGCCTGTGCCTGTTCGTCAGTCCCGGCCGCTTGCATGGATTTGGAAACCTCTTGCAGCGTTTTCATAAATTCTTTGGTGTATCCATCAAACGCCATTGTCATGTTGATTTTACCGGCATTCGGCAAATCAAACGAAAATTCGCTAATATCGAGCGAGCCTTTTTCGGCAACCCACGAGCCATTCATCACCAGCTTGCCGTCAATTTGCTCTAAACCCAGCGCCTTTGCCTGATCCAAGGATTTCGGGTCAGTGGCCATCCCGGCAACGTCGAAATAGAGGCTTTTGGCGACGCTGGTGAATGCAATTTTTTCAGTGGGTGCAGATGTATCGATCAGAACTTCATAGTCTGTCATGCTAAAGAACGGTTTGCCCGCAATGGCAACCGCGACTTCTGCAACTGCGGCGCGGTCATAGAGCAAAAATGGCGTTGTCGTGTTGGCCTCAGAAGGCACCACGAGGTTTTCAATGATGAAACCCTTCATGCCAATGGTCGATTGTTCAGACGTGGTGCTGACGTCAGGCACAGTAACTGTTGTAACTTTAAAGCTGCCCGCATCTTCGGTAATACCGCCAAACATCAAATCGCCAAGTGGGAACTCGGTTGCGGGTGGCACTTTAAACTTAACGCCCTTCAGCGTTACGTCTTCACCACTGGTATCAACGCTGTCATAGCTGATTTCACCGCCACCGCCTTGCTCAGCATAAATAGCTTTCAGCCGCTCGGCAAAAGCTGTGCCGTCAACGGCAAAGGCTGGCAGCGCATAAAGCGCGGTTCCGGCGGCGAGGATAAAGGCATAGGCATGACGCATGATGGGAAGCTCCGTTTTTGATAACCGGTCAATGATTTAGCGTTACGTCAATAATATGATTGAGGTGAAGCAATTTCGCAATTGGCCGCGGGGAGACATTATCACCATGGTTATTTGCCGTGAACTTTCTCACCAACTTGCCGCGAATCGATCCCGTGCCTAAACGCGATCCATGGGTAAAGAATCACCGCCACCAGAAAACGGTGGCAATATTGAACCGGTTGATCTGCAAAAAGCGTTGGAAGAGCGCTATTTAGCCTATGCGCTGTCCACTATTATGCACCGCGCTTTGCCGGACGTCCGCGACGGATTAAAGCCGGT